>QNDZ01000051.1 GCA_003646055.1 bacterium | reverse complement strand
TCTTTGCATATTCCTTTGCATCTTTTATAATTTTATCAAGTGCTTCATCGCTTCTTTCGGGGTCGTGGTGAGTGAGCAGAACCCTTTTTACACCGCCTTCATCTGCCATTTCAACAACAGATTCCCATGTTGAATGTCCCCATCCAATGTAATTTTCATATTCAGCCCTTGAATACTGGGCATCATGTATAAGCAGGTCTGCACCCTCAATAAATTTAAGGTGTTCCTCATAGGGAACAACCGCCTTTTCCCTGTCATCAAGTTCATTATCAGTCATAAATACAAAGGTTTTTCCATCCTCTTCAAACTTGAACGCATGGGTTTCAAGGGGATGGTTTGTCCTTATAGCAGTGATTTTCACACCGTCAATCTCAATCCCTCTTTTCTTTATCTTCCTGTAATCTATCTCTGAATTCAGTGTGTGATATTCAACAGGGAAGTACAGAAACTTCATCTGGCCTGAAAGTATCCTTACAAGCCTGTCAAAGGTTGGAGATGCCCCATAAATATGAATCTTGAAGCCCTTTATATAAACTGGAACAAAGAATGGAAACCCCTGTATATGATCCCAGTGTGAATGGGTTATAAACAGGTGAATCTCCTTAACTCCATTCTGAAGTAGAACCTTTCCAAGTTTCCTTATACCTGTTCCTGCATCAATAATGATTTCCGTTCCAGAATTCAGGGATACCTGGACACACGTTGTATTCCCACCATATTTAACCGTTTCTTTACCAGGGCTTGGTATTGAGCCCCTGGTTCCCCATAGTTTAATCTTCATAAGCCTCTTTCACCCCTCTTTTTGAATCACCTTTTCCCATATATCTCAACAAATTTCCGGATTGACCTATCGTAGGTTCTTTCCACATCATCAGGGAAGAAACATGCTGGGAGTTCCCCCATGCTTCTATGATACTGGATACACTCACAACATATACCCTTTCTTGGACAGGGTTCATATGAGCAATTACAATGTGATAGGTTCATTTTCATATTACACTCTTTCATATGCACTCCTTTTTAGAACTATTTTAACAACAAATATTTTTAAGTCAATAACTTTTTTCTTAAGAAACCCTTATAAAAAATCAAAGATTTTGAAAAATTTCTGTTGACAAACTCTCAATGGAGCAATACTCTAATTAAAAAGGAGGTGTATGTACAGGGATTGGATAAGAAGGATTTTTAATCCACTTGTTAAAGGTTTTTCTGTTTTCCCACCGAATTTTTTAACCCTTCTGGGATTTTTCATTGTGCTTATCGGTGTTTATGTGCTTGTGAAAGGTTATCCTTTCCTTGCAGGGTGGATTATACTTGCAGGTTCTATTTTTGATATGATAGATGGTGGTGTTGCCAGATTGAAGGGGAAGACCTCAAGGTTTGGGGCATTCCTTGATTCTACGCTTGACAGGTATTCAGATTTTTTTATATTCACAGGTGTAGCACTCTGGAGTAAAGATGGCATCCTGATGTATCTTGCCCTTGCCAGTTTGCTTGGTTCTTTTATTACGAGTTTTGCAAGGGCAAGGGGAGAGGCATTGGGAGTTGATGTAAAGGTAGGTTTTATGCAGAGGGGTGAAAGGGTAGCCCTCATGATATTGGGGCTTATCCTTTATAAGTACATTCTCCTCTATGTTCTTGGTTTTATTGCGGTGATGACAAATATCACAGCAATACACAGGATTTATCATGTCTGGAAAGTATTAAAAAAGGAGGTTTGAAATGGGTAAAATAAGGGTTGCTATCATAGGTGTTGGCAACTGTGCTTCATCACTGGTTCAGGGTGTTTACTATTACAGAAATGCAAAAGAGGATGAGATGATACCTGGTCTTATGCATGTAAACCTTGGTGGTTATCATATCAGGGACATAGAGTTTGTTGCAGCCTTTGATATTAATAAAACAAAGGTTGGGAAAGACCTTGCCGAGGCAATCTTTGCATACCCAAACAACACTTACAAGTTCACAGATGTTCCAAAGACAGGTGTCAAGGTTTTGAGAGGAATGACCCACGATGGGATTGGCAAGTATCTTTCAAAGGTTATTGAGAAGGCACCAGGTTCCACAGTGGACATTGTTAAGGTGCTCAAAGAGACAAAGGCTGATATGGTGATTAACTATCTTCCTGTTGGTAGTGAAGAGGCAACAAAGTGGTATGTTGAGCAGGCACTTCAGGCAGGTGTTGGATTCATAAACGCAATTCCCGTATTCATAGCAAGTTCTAAATACTGGGCTGATAGGTTTAAAGAGAGGGGACTCCCCATTATAGGTGATGATATTAAGTCCCAGGTTGGTGCAACAATAACACACAGGGTTTTAACAAAACTCTTTGTGGACAGAGGCGTGAAGATAGAGAGAACCTTTCAGTTGAACATTGGTGGAAATACAGACTTCTTAAATATGCTTGAAAGGGAGAGGCTTGAATCCAAAAAGATTTCAAAAACACAGGCAGTAACATCACTCCTTCCTTATGATATAGGGGAGGAGAATATCCACATTGGCCCATCTGATTATGTTGCATGGCTCACAGACAGGAAGTGGGCTTATATGAGGATAGAAGGAAAGACCTTTGGTGATGTTCCATTAAATATGGAACTTAAACTGGAAGTCTGGGATTCACCAAACTCCGCTGGTGTGATTATTGATGCAATAAGGCTTCTGAAACTTGCAATGGATAATGGGCTTGCAGGTCCTCTGATTGAGCCCTCCAGTTATCTTATGAAATCTCCGCCAGTTCAGTTCCCTGATTCCATTGCAAGGGATAAGACAGAGGAATTCATAAGGAAATACGCAGTCAAGGGTAAGGAAAAGAAGGAGAAGTAATATAAATAAAGGGCTTTTCATCACCTTTGAAGGTGTTGAGGGTTCAGGTAAGTCCCTCCAGGCCAATAAATTAAAGGAATTCCTTGAGAAAAAAGGATACACAGTTGTGCTGACAAGAGAGCCTGGAGGGACTTCTTCTGGTATAAGGATTAGAGAGATTCTTCTTGATAGAAAGAGTGAATTGTCCCCATGGTGCGAACTGTTTTTGTATCTTGCTGATAGGGCAAACAATCTGGAATATGTTATAAAGCCAAACCTTGAACAGGGGAACATAGTTATCTCGGATAGATATTTTGATTCCACCATTGCATATCAGGGTGCAGGTAGAAGGATTCCATTTGAGACCATTATGGAACTGAGAAAACTTCCTGCCTTCAGTCTTTTGCCAGATATTACCATACTCCTTGACCTTCCTGTTGAAGTGGGGCTTTCACGACTGAAAAGCCTTGATAGGCTAGAGGGAGAGGCAATGGAGTTTCATAAGAGGGTGAGGGAGATGTACCTGAAGATTGCTGATATGGAGAGAGAAAGATTTCTTGTAATTGATGGAACGCTTCCCGTTGAAAAAATACATGATAAAATCAGGGAAAGGATAGAGGAGATGTTAAAAATAAGGGAGGAAACATGAAAAAGAAGTTATTGCTTATTGCTGTTCTGGTCTTTGTTTTCACCGGTATTGTTGCATCCACCATAACCCCCTTCCTCTATATGAGGATAATACAGGATATATCCAGGATAGTCAGGGATAATTATGTTAAGTCTGTATCCATAGATTCCCTTTATCTGAATGCCATAAAGGGGATGTTGAAAGACCTTGACCCCCATTCTGTTTATCTTACTGCCCAGGAATACAAGGAACTCCAGGTGAAGACAGAGGGTGAGTTTGGTGGACTGGGGATACAGATAGCAAAAATGGGTAATTACATCACCATTATTGCACCAATAGAGGGAACACCTGCATACAGGGCTGGTATCCTTCCTGGTGATGTGATAGTCAAAATAGATGGTGTTGATACAAAAGACATGAGCATAAATGAAGGTGTTAAGAGGATGAGGGGTAAGCCAGGAACAAAGTGTGTTCTCACAATTCAGAGGGAAGGGGAGGAACCCTTTGATGTTCCAATAATCAGGGATGTGATAAGGATAAATGCCGTGCCCTATTACGGGAATATTGATGGGGTTGGCTATATAAGGCTCTCTGATTTCAGTGGGAATGCCTATACTGAAACAAAAGAGGCAATACAAGACCTTCTCTCTCAGGGGGTTAAGGGTATAGTGCTTGACCTCAGGTCAAACCCTGGTGGTCTCCTGATTCAGGCTGTGGAGATTGCATCCCTGTTTATTGACAAGGGTAAGATTGTTGTTTCCACAAAGGGGAGGAGAAGTTCACAGACAATGACCTCTCATGGAAACAGGTTTGAAAAGTTTCCACTGGTTGTTCTTGTTGATGGTGGGAGTGCAAGTGCCTCTGAGATTGTGAGTGGTGCTATTCAGGATTGGGATAGGGGGCTTATAGTTGGGATGAAAACATTTGGTAAAGGCTCTGTTCAGAAGATATGGCCACTTTCTGATGGGGCATTGAAATTGACAACTGCCCTGTGGTACACACCCTCGGGTAGGGGAATAGATAAATCATTCTCTGCAAAGGATACTGCGAAGACCTTTTATACCCTCAGGATGAAGAGGGTTGTTCATGGTGGAGGGGGTATAACCCCTGACACAATAATCCCCTATCCAAAACTTGAAAAAATTGTTGCAAAACTGAGGAACAAAAATCTGTTCTTCAAGTTCAGTGTTCATTATATGAAACAGCATAAGGATGACTTCAAGGATGTGAATAGTGAAATACTGAATGAATTCAAAACATATGTAAAAAAGAATAAGGTTGAGTTTACTGATAAGGAATGGAAGAATGCAGAGGATACAATTAAGTACTATCTGAGAATGCAACTTTTTGAGAATAAATGGGGGACAAAAGGGAAGTACAGGGCACTACTCGAGAATGATAACCAGTTCAATTTTGCCAGGAAACTACTGAAGAGGTGCAAGGATTACAGGGATGTGTTTAAGTTCTAAATGCACCTGAGGATACAAGGCCAAAGGCAAAACCCCCAAGATGAGCAAGCACAGCCACGCCTGAACTGTGGAGGTTCATGAACTGGAGACCTATCCAGAGGAGAATGAAAATCCATACACCTATCCATGCCTTGAATGGTGGAAGTGGAAATAGTACAAGAATTTTCCTTTTGAGAAAATAAATTGTATATGCACCCATAATCCCTGATATTGCTCCACTTGAACCAAGTACAGGGATGCTTGATTCTGTGTTAAAGGCAGTGTAAAAGAGGGATGCAAAAATACCGCTGAGCAGGTAGAGAATCAGAAAACCTGTATGCCCAATCTTTCCCTCCACACTCATTCCAAAGATTAGTAAAAAGAGCATATTACCGGCAAGATGGAGGATTGACCCATGTAGAAACATGGAGGTGAACGTTGAAAAAACAAGTTTTATACCTGGGGTCTTGAATGAAGAAGGTATGAGCATCAAGCCCGTATCAGGTTCAAGAAGGAAAAATAAGCATATGTTCACAACCACAATGATTATGGTGATAAATGGGAATCTTTTCTTTTTTACATTGTCCTTCACTGGCACAAACATGACAGTTGCATAATATTAAAGGTATGAAAACTTTCAAGGGTTTTTATGTTGAAGTGCTTGGATGCCCAAAGAACATCTCTGATAGTGAGTTCATTGTCAGGGAGATGGAGAAGGCTGGCCTTGAATTCAAAAAAGACCCTGAAGAGGCAGATCTTATAGTTGTTAACACATGTGCATTTATTATATCCGCGGTTGCTGCCTCTGTTGACACCATCAATAAGTATATTGATATGGGTAAAAAAATCATTGTTACAGGCTGCCTTCCCATGAGGGTGGACAGAAACTTGATAAGGCACAGGAATATAATAGGGGTTTTGAGAATACCTGAATTTTCCAGGTTTTCGGACTTTTTAGAAGGGAAGATTGTTAAATCAAGGGAGAGGTTTATCATAGGGTTCAATCCTTCAGAGGTATCCCATTTTACCCCTCCCCATTACAGATACATAAAAATTGCAGATGGATGTAATCACAGGTGTGCATTCTGCACAATACCGCATATAAAGGGGAGATACAGGTCAAAACCAATAGAAATAATCTTAAAAGAGGTTCAAACCCTTCCTGAACATGTAAGGGAGATAATCCTTGTTGCCCAGGATACATCCAGGTATGGTGTTGATATATATGGAAGGCAGATGCTCCATGTATTACTCCAGAAACTCAGTGGAGTGTTCAATGGATGGATAAGGGTGATGTATCTCTATCCAACAACATTCTATCCTGAATTGTTGAAGGTTCTTAAAGAAGAAGAAAACATAGTGAAATATATTGATATACCTTTTCAGCATGTCTCTACAAAGGTCCTTAAAAGCATGAAGAGGGGATACGGAAAAAAGGATGTTGAAAGGATTGTTGAGCAAATCAGGGATGCAGGGAATTTCTTTATTCGTAGCACATTCATTGTTGGTTCTCCAGATGAAACAGATAAAGACTTTAATGAGTTGATTGAGTTTCTGAATACATACAGGATTGAAAGGATAGGGCTTTTCCCATACTATCATGAAGAGGGGACAGCACTTTACAGTAAAAAAGACCTTCCTGATAAAATCAAGGAGAAAAGGCTGGTTGAATTAATGAAACTTTCTGGTAAAATCTCACGAGAGAAGAATCAGGAGTTTATTGGTAAGAGTGTTAAGGTGCTTATAGATGGAGAAGAGGAAGGAGAGTTTTATGGAAGGACACAATACGATGCACCTGAAATTGACAATATTGTCTGGATCAGGGGTGAATGCAATGAGGGAGATTTTGAAGAGGCTTATATTGTTGATTCCCTTGATTATGAACTTATCGGGGACAGGGTGCAAAAGACAGGAAGTCAGGGTTAAGCCCACACCCCCTGAGATAGAGGAGAGGGTTGTTTTAACAAGGGAAAAACTTGCAAGGCTGGTTTCAGAGTTTTATGGTTTCCAGGGTAGCAACTATCATTCATTCGTGATAAAAAAGGGAATTTTTCCTGGAACGGAATTTGGCTTTTATGGGGCTGATACAGTCAGGCGTTTCCAGTTTGCCATTGTGCTTTCAAGGATTGTTTTTGAAAAAGGGCTTGAAGGGCTTTACAGGGAGGTGAGGATTCCACCTGATGTACCTTCTGATGCCTATTATCTGAATGCAGTCAAACTCTGTCTTGGTCTGGACCTAATTAAACTCAATGATAAGAGGTTCATGCCTGACTCACCAGTTTATCTGGATGAGGCAGTGAATGCTTTAAAAAGGATAAGGAAATTGAATGAAATGGAAGATAAGGACTGAAGGAAGATACACTCCTCCAGAAGGATTTGAGATTGATGACCTTCTTTACACCTTGCTGAAAATCAGGGGAATAGATGATAATAGTATTCACTCATTTTTGAATCCTGCCTTAAGATTCCTGCATTCACCCTTTATGTTTACCCACATGGAGAAGGCAATTGGGAGGATTATGGACAACATAAAAACTAAAAAACCTATCCTTCTCCATGGAGATTATGATGTGGATGGAATAACAGGTGTTTCCCTTCTTTACAGAGTAATAAAAAAGATGGGGGGTAAGGTATATTATTACATACCTGCAAGGTTAAGTGAGGGCTATGGGCTTTCAAAGAAAGGGGTTGACTATGCCCGTGAGATAGGTGCAAATCTTATCATAACGGTTGATTGTGGGATTTCAGGTGTTGAGGAAGTTGATTATGCAAATTCTCTAAGTATAGATGTGATTGTTACTGACCACCATCATCCAAAGGAGCATGTTCCTGATGCCTTTGCCATTATAAATCCAAAACTGGATGAGAGGTATCCTTTTAAATACCTTGCAGGTGTAGGTGTTGCATTCAAACTTGCACTTGCCCTTGCATATACACATGGTCTTGAACAGAAAGAGGTTCTCTGGTTACTTGACCTTGTTGCAATGGGAACAGTTGCAGATGTTGTGCCAATGATAGGTGAGAACAGGATACTTACCTATCATGGACTTCAGGTGCTTAATAAGACAAGGAATACAGGCATAAGGGCACTAATGGAGGTTGCTGGTATCACTCCACCTGTGAAGACCCATCACATTGGATTTATACTGGGACCAAGAATTAATGCCCTTGGCAGGCTTTCCCATGCAGGTGATGGAGTGAAACTCCTGACAACCTATGATAAGAATCTTGCAATGGAGATTGCAAGGCGGATGGATTTTTACAACAAAGAGAGGCAATCCACAGAGAAGTCCATTCTTGAAGGGGCATTAAAGAAGGTGGAGGAGATGGGGATTGAGGACTACAGCAGTATAGTTCTATGGGATGAAGAATGGCATCAGGGTGTTATAGGTATTGTTGCCTCAAGACTGGTTGAGAGGTTTCACAGACCCACAATCCTTTTCAGTGTGGATGGTGAATTTTCGAAGGGTTCAGGTAGAAGCACACCATCCATTGACCTTTTTGAGACACTCACATCACTGGAGGATATGATAGAGGAATTTGGTGGGCACAGGGAGGCTGCTGGTCTTGTGGTGAAGTCAGATAAACTTGAAGAATTCAGGAGCGCATTTAACAACGTGGTAAAGGAAAAAATCTCTCCTGAAGACCTTGAGGGGGTTGTTTATATTGATATGGAGATTTCCCTTGATGAGGTTAATGAAAAGACACTTGCCATGATAAAAACCCTCGAACCATTTGGACCAATGAACCCTTCCCCTGTTTTCATTATAAGGGACTTAAAGGTTGTTGGATATCCTGAAAACTTCAAAGGGGAACACATAAGGTTCAGGGTTCTCAAGGAAAGGGAGCACAGGGAGGTTCTTGGATTTAATGGATTGAAACACCTTGATAATATTAAGGAAAGGCCAGATGTTGACCTTGTTGTCAGCGTGTACAAAGACAGAAATGGAGGGACAAAATTGAAGTTGATTGATATTCGCATAAAGGAAGGAGGTTGATATGTGGAAAAAGCAGGAGAAAAATGGAAAGGTCTGGTATGAGTTTTTGATTGAGGGAAGAATTATTGCCTGGCAGGGAACAAGGACATTCAATCCACTTGAGGAGATAGAACATAAGAAGGAATGCGGACTTCAACAGATACACTCTGGTATAATAAGGTATGCAGGTGATGGGTGTGACCAGATTGGTGATGGGATATGGACGGATGAGAAGGGAAACATGGTATATGTGAAAACAGCAGACTGCCTCCCAATAATTTTTTACAATACCAGAGGTATCCTTGGCATCCTCCATGTAGGATGGAAGGGAACGCTTTTAAGATTACCGCAAAAATTTCTCCTGATGATGAAAAAGATGGGTATTCCACCTTCCTCATGGATAGTGGGTTTTGGGCCATCTATTGAGTGTAGAAACTATGTTGTTGGGGACGATGTTAGAAAACTCTTCAATTCAGAGGGATTGAACGGGATAAACCTGAGGGATGGAAAGTATCACCTTGACCTTGTTCAGGCAAACCTTGAGGAGATGGAGAGGTTTGGCATAACAGAGTTTCATCTGTTCCCTGAGGGAACATATGATTCTGAAAATTTCTATTCCTACCGAAAAGGTGATGAGGGTAAACAGATAACCGCAGGTATGCTATGAAGAGGGATGTAATTATATGGACACTGGTTTATACAGCCCTGATAGTCATTCCACTTGGCCTTAATATCTATTTTTGTTTTTTTAATCACGAGGATGTTTACCTCAGGGTATTCCCCAGTGTTGATGGTAAAATACTGGATAATGTGAAAGTGTTCGTTGTTTACAGGAGAAACATCGTTTTTCACGGGATTGCCTACATGGAAGGAGCAGAGTTTATCCATTTCAGGAGATTGAAAGGAATCCCTTATGTAATTCATATTGAGAGTGATACATTCTTTTTCCCCAATAAGGTCTGGTCAGTTCCTGGAACAACAAAGGTTTCCGTACGGGGGGTAAGGAGGGTTTACAGGGGTAACTACCCTTGAC
>QNDZ01000050.1 GCA_003646055.1 bacterium | reverse complement strand
AAGGAACTTGCCTTTGTATCCCCTCCCGGAAAGCCTGAGAAAAAATCCTATCACCTTATGAAGATAGGGTTTGCCATCCTCTACTCCCTGCCAGGACTTCCAATGATTTACTATGGTGATGAGATAGGGCTTCCAGGTGCTGGAGACCCTGATAACAGAAGGATGATGAGGTTTAAACATGATTCTGATGAGGAACTGCTTCTCAAAGAGGTGAAGAAACTCGCAGGTTTAAGAAGGAAGAGCAGGGCCTTAAGATTTGGAAGGGTGGTACCCATAAAGGCAGGGAATGAATACATGGTATATATGAAAAAGTACTTTTCCGAGAAGGTTGTGTGTGGGTTCAACAGGGGTGAGAAGGATATTGTTGTGGGATTCAAAGACCCATTCACGGGTAAACATATAAAATTAACCATACCCGGTGAAGGGTATAGAATGGAGGAGATATGATAAGGATTGCTTGTGCAACAGATGATGATGTACACTTTTACCATGGTCATTTTGGTGATGCACCGTACTACCTTATCTATGAGATGGAGGAGGACGGCAGGTACAGTGTGGCGGAGAGAATAGAGAATACAGCACCAGAGGAAAGGATGCACGGAGACCCTGAGAAGGCAAAGGGAATAATGGAGATTATGAAAAAGGAATTTGTGGATGTCCTGATAAATATCCAGTTTGGTCCAAACATAAAGAGAATAAGGAAGAACTTTGTACCTGTTCTCTCCAATATTAAGGAGATTGAGCCAGCATTAAATCATCTGGCAAACCGCATGGGAGAAATCAAGGAAGAGTTAAAAAACCAGGAAAAAAAGATTATTATTCTTCCTTAGGCTCCATGCATGCCTCAAGGCAGCACTCAAGGCACTCCTCGTAGAGTTCCTCAAGTTTATCTATGTGTTCCCTGTAACACTGAATCTTTTCCTGGTCTTCAACCCCTTTTACTGCCTCAAGCACGTCCTTTGCAGCAAGTATGGCTTCTCCAAGGGAGTTTAAGGCCTTTATTTTTAACTTCAGAAGTTCTTTGTTCATATAGCCTCCTTTTTGTCAAAGATTAACACCCTTAAATCTTTAGTCAACCCCTCCCGCCCTCCTGAGGGACGGAGGTTGACTCTATGACACCCTGCTTTTCTCCTTAGTCCTTATATATATTTTCGCCAGGGAAGAGTATTTTAACGTGCGATACGGAGCAAGTTTAATAATCTCAGAATACTTCATTCCTGCTTCATCCTTTAATAATACAAGAAGTTTGTTACGTAACTCTTTCCCTTTCATGGTATTGGGATTAATTTGTTCTATCTTTATACCATACTGTTTTTCAAAATCATTTATAACATCTTCAACTGGTCTCATAATGAAATCCTGTCTCCTTTTACGCATAGAAGTTTCTACTTGCTTTCTTCTGTTAAAGTTCTTTTCTATCTCTGTTTCAAACCCTGAATTTCCCAGAATAAAGCCAAAGCGAGTTTTTACAGGTTTTAGTTTTTTATCCGTTAAAAGCCATTCCTTAAGCATTGTTTGGAACTGAGTCTCGCTTCCATAGATGCTCTCGACGAATTCGTTATCAACGAAATCAAAGTTTTCATCTCTGAAATATATGCCCAGGCTTGTCCATGGATAATTATAGGGATTATATACAATACCAGCCCTTACCGGATTAAGGAGTACATATATTATAGCGGTTGTTAAATAGTTTTCTTTCTGAATTAAGGTGGAGAGAAACCTGTTCTGAAATACATACCCAATTCCACCATGTTGCTTCCTATAATAAATAGCATAGGTTCCGTTGAGATAACGCATAAAATCACTCAATCGTCCGGAGGAGTTTTGAAGGATTAAATGGTAATGGTTGTCAAGAATAGTGTAAGCCAATAGTCTTATGCGGTACTTTTTTACAGATTCTCTTAGAAGATTTAAAAAGTATTCTTTTGTTTTCTTCCCGAAAAAGATAAATTCGCCTCTTAAGCCCCGGGACATGACATGATGATATGCTCCTTCGTAGGTTACCCTTGAACTTCTCATTTTTCTATTATAGTGGAAGGTGTCATAGAGTCAACCTCCGTCCTTATGAAGGTGAAGATGTCAATTCTACCTGAATAGCAGGAGACCCATGCTTCTATTGTGTTTCCATCCTGATAAATTGCCACGCCAACTGGTTCATATCCAGTTTTCAATCTGTATAACCTTTTCAGGTTATCTGCCTGGAACACATCAAGGATATTATCCCTGTAACTCACAACAAACACATATTTTCCATCCGGTGAAATTGTCAGGGTTCTTGCAAGCCTTCCAGTTTTTGAACTTTTTATCACCTTACCTGCTTTAAGGTCAATCTTAGCCACCTTCCCGCCTATATTAATTGATGCGTATAGATAGTTATCCTTTATAACCAGATGTCTGGGATTTACACCTGCATGGATAAATCCAGTTGTTTTCCATGTGCCCATCTCAACAATCCTGATAAGGTCACTGCTCATCTCAGCAATATATAGAAGTTTATTGTCCATTGATACGGCAATACCCCTGGGTATTCTACCAGTTGGAATATCTGTGATTTTTTTCCAAGTGAAGGGGTCTTCAGCAGATATATCAATCACGGATACATTGTTTGAATGCCAGTTTGCGACAAACAGATACTTTCCATCCCTTGACTTTTCAATGACTTTGGGTGTTTTACCTGTTTCAATAAATAAAAGGTCACCTGTTTTTACATAATCTGTTTCCATGTATTTCAGAGAAACCCTTTTGTGGGGATAATTTTCTATTGGTTTAAGTGTATCCTTTAAATCCCAGACAACCACCCCACCAGCATTGTGTAATGATATCCAGAGGAATCTCCCATTATGGGTGAAGCATGCCTCAACAGGCTTTTCCTGATAAGAATTTATCCATATCTTTTTCCTGTAATTATACCCTTTACCAGGTGTTTTTTTGAATCTCAGAATCCTTAAAAGTTTCCGTGATTTTCTGTCAAACTCATACACACTCATATCCTCAAGATTCTGGGCATAAACCCTTTCTCCATCAGGGCTTATCACAATGGATTTTGTTCCTGAACCACTCCTTATTACCTGATGATGTACCATATCAAGTTGTGCCATGGTTATGAATAAAAGCATAAAACCCATATATCCTCCTTGTTTATGAACCTGATTATATGTTCATCAATAGAGATGTCAATCAAACAAAAAATTCTGCTTGACTTGTGAAGAAATATGTATATAATAACATCATGAAAAGATGGTCAATCGTTGTCTACAGGGGTGAAAGGTCCTCATGTATGGGGTTTTCTGTCTCTGATTCCTTTCTGACTGCAGGGGTTGTATTCCTTTCCCTGTTCTTTGCATTTTTTGCTTACCTTGCAGTGGAGGGATACAGGAACAGAAGCATGCTATCCCATATTATCAGACTGAAAATGGAGAGGGATAAACTTCTCAGGGAGACTGAATGTATAATGTCCAGCCTTGAAAAACTCAATACCGAGATACAGGAAACAATTTCAAGGACAAGCCTCCTTGCTTCACTTGCCAGAAGGCCTATACCAGATAGATACACACTTATGATGGGTACCGGTGGTTTTCCTGAAAAGATGCCATTTCATGACCAGACTGTTTCCAGCAATGTCTTGAAGTTAAAGAATGAAACAGAAAAACTGAAGAATATACTTGCCTTTGAAAATAAAGAGACTGATAGGGCAATCAGAAAGTTGAGGGAGAAGGAGAGACTCCTTATGGCCACCCCCTCAATATGGCCAACATATGGCCGAGTGACTGCAACCTTTGGATGGAGAAGGCATCCCATTCTTAAAAGGCGTGAATTCCATAAAGGGCTGGATATTGCCAATTTCCGAGGAACCCCAATTTATGCCACTGCCTATGGAAGGGTTACATTCACCGGTGTAAGGAATGGATATGGCTACACTGTGGAGATAGACCACGGTTATGGATTCTCTACCAGATATGCTCATCTGAAAAAAATCCTTGTAAGAAAGGGTGAGTATGTTAAGAGGGGTCAACTCATAGGACTTATGGGTGCAACAGGGCTTGCAACAGGCCCCCACCTCCATTACGAGGTCAGAATTCTTGGAAAGGCAGTCAATCCCATAAGGTATCTTGATAATTCACCTGTAGTTTATTGATGTTTCCATATCTCTTTCTTGCTCCCCTTGCTGGATACACAACCTCCTCTGTGAGGCTTTTTTTTCGCCTCCATGGTGCTGATATGGTGTTCACAGAGATGGTCTCTGCAAAGGCAATCCTTCTTGGGAGCAAAAAGACCCTTTCCCTTGCTGCCTTTAAGGAGAAAGAGAGACCCATTGGTGTACAGATTTTTGGGGGTGACCCGATTCTTTTATCAGAGGCTGCACAGGTTATTGAAGAAAATCTTAAACCTGATATGATTGATATTAACATGGGTTGTCCTGTTCGTAAGGTGATAAAACAGGGTTATGGTGCTGCCCTGCTTGAGAACAAGGAGACGGCTCTGAGGATTGCACATGATGTTTCAAGGGCTGTAAAAATACCTGTCTCTGTTAAAACAAGAACGGGTTTTGATAGACCCATTGGTCTCGGTTTCTTCCTTGAACTTGCAAGTACAGGGATAAGCCTGCTCACCATACATGGGAGAACAGCCAGGTCGTTTTTTTCAGGTGATGTTGACTGGGATTTTATTCATAGACTTGCTGAAAGGTCTCCAATCCCTGTTATTGGTAATGGTGGCTTGAAGACACCAGAGCATGTCAGGGAAAAACTCAGGATAGTGAATATTTCAGGGGTTATGATAGGTATGGGCGCAGTGTCAGACCCCTTCATCTTCGTGAAGGTGAGGGGAAAGTCCATTCCAGATAATCCAGAGGTTTACTTCCTTAAATTCATAATGGAAAGAGGTGAGGGAGTTAATGTCGTGAAAAGGTTTGCATTAAACATGTTAAAAAACAGGTTCAATGTAAGGAAATACAGAGGAATGATTGCCCGTTCCAGAGACTGTGAGGAGATACTTAAACTTGTGGAGGAGTGTGTGAATGTTTGAATTGAATAATGTTTTTGTGAGAAGGGGTGGAAAAGAGATACTGAGGGAGGTGAACCTTGGAATAGGGTTCAGCGAGAGGGTTGTTCTTACAGGCCCGAATGGGAGCGGGAAGACACACCTTGGGCTTCTTCTCTCAGGTATGATATACCCCACTGAAGGAACAATCATTGTTGATGGAAAAAATATTAAGGATTATGAACTAAAAGACATGAGAAGAATTTCAGGAATTGTGTTTCAGGAGCCCGAGATGCAGTTTATTACAATGAGTGTTGAGAAGGAAATCCTTTTTGGTCTACAGAACATTGGTTTGAATTATGATGAAATGAAACTGAGGGCAGAAAAAATTAAAAGTATGTTCGGGCTTGATAATCTCTGGAACAAGAGTCCATACCAGCTTTCAGGTGGTGAAAAACAGATAGTTGCTATTGCATCCATCGTGGCGATGGAGCCCTCTTTCATTATTTTTGATGAGATAACAACCTTTCTTGATAGAAAACACAGAGAAAGGATTTATGAAATTCTGAAGCAACTGAGATGCGGTTATCTCTGGATAACCCAGGACTTTGATGAGATACCAATTGGTGAAAGACTACTTGTTCTGGAGGATGGAAGGATTGTGTTTGATGGTCAGGTGGAACCCCTGGTGAAATCCCTTGAGATTGATTCACCCCTGAACAGGCTGAAGAGGTTGTTGATTGAAGAGGGACTGGAGGAATTCCTGTGATTTCAGTAAAGAGTATCTGTGTTAGATACAATGGCAGGACTATTCTTGATAATGTCTCTGCTGATTTTGAGGACAGCAGGATACATCTTATAGTCGGACCAACAGGAGCGGGAAAGACCACCCTTCTCTCTGTGATAATAGGGTTTGTTAGACCTGATGAAGGCACAGTCACTGTTCCAAGGGGTGATATTTCAGATTTGAGAAACAGAATGGGTATCCTTTTCCAGTTCCCTGAGGAGATGTTTTTCCTTGAGAAGGTCTATGAGGAGATAGCCCTTGCTCCCATCAGCAGGAAGATGGACAGAATTGAGAATAGAGTACATCAGGCACTGGAGATGGTAAATTTATCCCCTGACATCCTTCAGGCATCACCCTATGAGATTTCTTATGGAGAGAAAAGAAGGGTGGCACTTGCAGCAATCCTTTCATATTCTCCTGACTGGATTCTCCTTGATGAACCCTTTGCAGGGCTTGATAGAAAGGGAATCAATATGATGATGGATGTCATCAGGAATTTAAAGGAACAGGGAAAAGGTGTGATAATTGCCTCTCACAGGATTGAAGAGATTACCACAATATGTGATAGTGTTACACTTATTGTTGGTGGGAAGGCCGTATTTTCAGAGGAATCTTCATCAGTTGACTGGAATGAGATATACAAGGCGGGTTGTGATGTTCCAGTTTCAGTAAGGTTCGCAATGGCGCTTGCAACAAATGGCATAAACATTGGATATCCCCTGACAATAGATGAAGCAGTAAAAAGGCTTAAGGAAATAAGAAGGGAGGAAAGATGAAGGCTGTATTCCTTGACCTTGTTGGAACACTTGTGAAGGGAAAATCAATGGAACCTTTTGAGGGAGCAGTGGAGAGGTTCAATTCACTTAAGTCAAAAAGGAGGATTTGTATTATAACCAACAATACCACTGATACCCCTGATGGCTTGAGGAAAAAACTTAAAAAGGCAGGATTTGACCTTGATGGTGTTGTACTTCTATCACCTCTCACGGTACTGAAGGAGGTTCTGAAGGGTGTAAAGGGCAAGATATACTGCATAGGTTCAGACGCTGTGGTTTCCACAATCAGGGATGCGGGGAAGGAGATTTCTGAGGATGCAGAGGCGGTTGTGGTGGGCCTTGACCTCTCCCTTACATATGAGAAACTCACAAGGGCAACAAACCTCATATTGAATGGTGCAGAGTTTATAGGTCTGCACAGCAACAGGCTTTTCCTCATGGAACCTGGTAGGGTGGGGCCAAGTGTGGGTGCAACCCTATCTTTTCTTGAATATGCCACATCAAAAAAACCAAGAATAATAGGAAAACCTGAAAAGGAGTTTTACAGGACAGGACTTTATCTCCTTGGTGTTGAACCTGAAGATGTGGTTGTTGTCGGGGATGACCCAATAAGTGAGGTAAATGCACCCCAGTCCATTGGCATGAGGGCAATATTTGTAAAATCAGGAAAGTATAGGGAGTGCCCTGATTTTGCAAAGCCTTACAGGATCTATGATAGTTTTATGGATATAGATTGGGACAATTTGTAAACCTGTTATAAAATTCTGCAACTTTATTAATATATAAAAATCATAACACCCTGATTATCAGGGTGTTTTTATTCTGGAACAGAATATGTATATATACAACACAGGAAATCATTGAGGAAATACAGGGTATCAGGCTTCTGGAGCAGGATAAAGAATAAGGAGGGCGAACCTGCTCTGGAGGCCATTTTTTTAATTTATTGACATGGGACGATGTTTTTTTAAAATTACAAAAAGGGGTTAAAAATAGGAGGTTAAAATGATGGTTATGCTTTTGTTCGGTTATGGTATCTTTGTCTGGGATAATACATATGGACAGCGTTTTTTTGACCCTGACAGTGGAGATTCGGTTACATTTGTAAGTTATGTGGAGATGGCCTTTAACGAATTGGGGGTAGATTCCTATGTAATATCCCAGATGCTTCCTGATATAAATGGGCTGCAGAATTATCCACTTCTTATGGTTTTGAACGGCTATTCCCAGGATTTTATTATGGATTCCACCCAGATAGCCACTATTCTGGACTACATAGGCCAGGGAGGTTCAGTGTATATGGAGGGTGTAAATATTGCTGAATTTTTAAGCTGGTATTACCCTGCACTGCTTGATACATTCCATGCGTACTTTGGTGGAAACACATGGACTTCAATTTATCAGGTTTCAGGAGTGGAAAGCACTTTTACTGAGGGTGAGGTGTTTGGATACTCTTCTGACACTCTTGTTACAAGTGGTATGGATGTTGTTCTTGCTATGTCGGATGCAGATAGTGTACTTATTTCTCTTGATTCTTCCAAGGCCCTTGTTAGCAGAGGTGTTGGATTTGTTTTTGGCGCATTCAAGGATACTGTGGGTAGAGGAGCAACAATGATATCAAGCATTTGTTTCAGTGCGCTAAATTCTCTGGATAGTGCCTTCACATCCCAGCAGATAAGAGATGAATTTATGAACAGGATACTCGCCTTCTTTGGCATGGCAAAAATTCTGGTTGTTGATGCAGCCCCATCCGAGATAAACAGGTTTTACGAAGATATTGAAGTGCTTAGCTATCGTTGCGATACATTTTTTTACGAGACAGTAGGCCCAACATTTCTTGAGATGATGATGTATCCTGTTGTTATCTGGAGAACAGGTGTAAATGGTAGGCCATTGACATCAATTGATACGGTGCAGATAAAACTTTACCTTGACCTTGGAGGAAAACTCTTTCTTACAGGAATGCATTCGCTTGACAGTGTATCCATTTCCGGGCCAGGTGATACAAAGTTTATTACGGATTATCTTGGTGCTGATCTAATTGGTAGTTTTCCGAACGCAAACTATATTTTAGGCAGAAAGGAATATTCCCTGATACATGCATTAGTAAGCCTATCTGATGCACAGGAGCTTTCAGGTGAAGATACTGTTTTCCTTTACTACTATTACAGTGTATGGCCACCTATAAATGATACGGGATGTGCAGGTATAAGAAACACTTACAACCGTTCAAAAATCCTTACCCTGGGCTTTAACTACTCCGAAATAGCAGATTCCATACAGAGAAGAAGCATTCTCTCAACCACACTTGCCAACTGGTTCATTGCACCTACTTCTTCATTTGGTGCTACAGGTATGAAGGATTATAAATCTCAACAGGAGATAGAAGATAACAGCGGTATTTTCCTTCTCAGCAACTGGAGGATACCCAGAGGAGCAGAACTCTATGATTCTGCTGGCAGGAAAATCAAAAAACCTGTAGTACCTGGTGTATATCTTTTGAAAAGTGAGAATATGCTGAAGAAGATTGTTTTACTTAAATAGCTTTTAGATATCCAGCTTATCAAGAAGCTTTTTTAAGGTCTCCTCCTCTGCCGAAAGCAAGGAGGAGATTTTTTTTACATAATCAGAAGGCAAACCCCTGAGAAATTCAACTGCAAGGGGGATGTTTTCTCTTTTAAGCAGAATGTCCAGGTTTTTTGCAATCACATCCTTTATTAAAGATGTCTCAAGAAGATTTGCGTCCTCCTTTAATTTTGTTTTCAAATGATGGATAAATTCCTTCCCAAGTTCAAGCACTCTGTCCTGATTCTTAACCCCTGAAAAGTATTGTGTGAGAGTATTTATAGTTCGGAAATAGTGAATGTAAATTCCCATGTCTCTGGATGATGAAAGTGCCATGTTGAGTAAATCAAGGCCGCTGGTTATATCTCCCAGTTCAAGATATATCTCACCAAGCATTCTAAGTGATTCCAGTCTAATATATACCTCGTCTATTTTGTTCAAAATCTCGTTAAGTGACCAGACGTCCTCTGAGTAATCCATACCTGTATTTTTTAAGGCCTGAATCCTCAGCAGAAGCCCATTGGCCTTCATCTGGGGGATAGACAGAGTCTCTCCGCCCTTTATCAAACGTTGAGCAATTGTAAGGGTTTCTTCTGATTTCCTTTCAAGAAGATATGCCCTTCCCATGGTTTCAAGAATCCTTCCCTTTATTTCAGGGTCACCTATTCCCTCAATATCTATTTCTTCAATGACCTTTATTGCTTCATCAGGATTTTCTTGCTCAATGTGTATCCTTGCTTCAAACTGCTTTGCATCGGATATAAGGTCTCCTGCATTTATCATGCTGGCTGTATTATATGCCTTTTGAAACCATTCTTTTGCCTTT
>QNDZ01000049.1 GCA_003646055.1 bacterium | reverse complement strand
TCTTAACAATCTTCCATATCCAAGACCCCTTACCCATGAGTTGATTGTTAGCATCATAAAGGGGCTTGGTTTTGAACTGATGAAGGTTGAGGTTACAAAACTTGTTAATGGCACCTATTATGCCAATATCGTACTGAGGAAGGATAACACCATTTATGAGATTGATTCAAGGCCCTCTGATGCCATTGCACTTGCCAGTATTGTTAAAGCACCGATATACGTGTCAGAGGATGTGATGGAGAGCAGTTCAATAAAGATTGATATTGAAGAGAACAGGGAGATGGACGTGAGGAAATACCTGCGGAATGTGAATCCTGAGGATTTTGGAGAGACCGAACTTTAGTATGAAGGCGGTTATTCAGAGGGTTAAAAAGGCCAGTGTGAGCGTTGAAGGGGAAGTTATTTCGTCCATTGGAAAGGGTTTTTTGATTCTTCTTGGTATTCAGGTTGGTGACACAGAAGAAGATATTGATTATTTATCCAGAAAGATTGCCTTCTTAAGAATCTTTGAGAGGGATGGGAAATTCAACGATTCATTGATGGATATAGGTGGAGAGGCACTGGTTGTTTCCCAGTTCACCCTCCTTGGAAGGACAGAGCGGGGGAACAGGCCAGATTTTTTGCTTGCAGAAAAACCACCAAGGGCAGAAGAACTTTTCAATATGTTCTGTGAAAAACTTTCAGAATATGTTCCTGTTAAGAGGGGTATTTTTGGAGCAAGGATGGATGTGTCCCTTATAAATAATGGACCCGTTACCATAATCATAGATTCCAGGAGAGAGAAATGAGAAGCATGACAGGGTACGGGAGAAAAACAGAGGAGATTGATTCTGCCCTTGTATCCTGTGAGATAACCACACTGAACAGCAAGTATCTTGATATGAACATATATGTTCCTGAATCCATGAGACCATTGAAGATTGAGATAGGCGAGATTATAAGAAAATATATAAAGAGGGGAAAGGTTGACCTGAGGATAGAGATAGTCAATTTTCAGGAACCTCCCATCACCTTTGATGAAGAATTATTAAAGAAATACAGGGATGAACTTGAAAGGATAAGGCAGAAGTTGGGTATAAATCAGGAAATTACCATGGAGATGCTTCTGAATCTACCAGACATCCTTCGTCCAAGGGAGATAGAGAACAGAGAGAGAATTTTAGGGCTTGTTGAGGATACGCTGAAGGATGTGATTGAGATGAGGGAAAGGGAGGGAGAAAATCTGAGGAAATCCCTTGAGGAGAAGATAAAATTCATGCAGGATGAGGTGGATAAGATAATAAACGAGACCAGTTCTGCCCTTGTTAAGAAGAAAGAGGAGATTTATCAAAAACTAAAGTCACTTAGTGAACTCGGGCTGTCCATTTCAAAGGAGGACATTGAATTTCTTGGATTCAGGGGTGATGTTGATGAAGAGGTCATAAGGTTGAAAAGTCACCTTGACCTGCTACATGATTTAATAAATCAGGAAGGCCCTGTTGGTAAGAAGATTAACTTTGTACTTCAGGAAATAATGAGGGAGGTGAACACCATAGGTTCAAAGGCAATACTTCCAGGCACTGTTCACAGGATAATAGGGATTAAGGAAAAGGTTGATGAAATCAAAGAACAGGGGATGAACATAGAATGATAATTGTTATATCAGGCCCATCAGGTGCAGGAAAGACAACTATTACGAGAAAATTGAGGAAGTTAGAGGACATTTTTTACTCTGTTTCTGTCACAACCAGA
Source organism: bacterium (assembly GCA_003646055.1). Classification (GTDB taxonomy): domain Bacteria; phylum Hydrothermota; class UBA3072; order UBA3072; family B12-G15; genus B12-G15. Next base: position 8,234 of record QNDZ01000049.1, on the reverse strand, counting down.
CCAAAGAGGGAGAATGAGGTTGAAGGGTTTGATTACAGATTTGTGGATGAGGAGACATTTAAAAAATGGGTTGATGAGGGCAAATTTCTTGAGTATGCCCCTGTTTATGGAAATTATTATGGAACACTGAAAGAACCTGTTGAGAATGCCCTTCAGAAAGGCAAAATTGTTCTCATGGACCTTGACACAAAGGGTTCTCTCAGAATAAAGCAACTATTCAAGGATGATGCAGTGCTTCTCTTTCTGATCACTGATTCTGTTGAAACCCTGAAAGAGAGGTTGATTGGCAGGGGAACAGACCCTCCAGAGGTTAGGGAGAGAAGATTGAAGAATTTGAGGGAGGAACTGGAGGATGGTAAGCATTTTGACTACATAATAAAAAATATCTACATTGATGAGGTTATAAGTGCCATTCATTCAATAGTCAGAGCAGAGAAATTGAAAAGTATAAGGAACCAGGATATAATAAACAAATTACTTTTGGACCTTAACACTTAAAAAAATCATTGACATGAGTTTTTGGAACTGTAATATCCAGAAAAAGGAGGATAAATGGGCTTCAAGTTTTCCTTTCCAGGTTTGATAGCCACTGACCTTGCCATTGACCTTGGCACGGCTAATACCCTTATTTATGTCCCTGAAAAGGGAATAGTATTGAATGAACCATCTGTTGTTGCAGTTGATAGCAAAACAAAGCGTTCTATTGCTGTTGGACTGGAAGCAAAAAAAATGTTAGGGAGAACCCCTGAGGAGATAACCGCTATAAGACCAATGAAGGATGGAGTGATTGCTGACTTTGAGATGGTGGAGGTGATGTTAAGGGGGTTCATAGATAAGGTTTCAAGGAGAAAACTATTTATAAGGCCAAGGGTTGTTGTTGCTGTCCCTTCAGGTATCACAGCCGTTGAGATGAGGGCAGTGAGGGATTCAGTTGAACAGGCAGGGGCAAGGGAGGTCTTCCTCATTGCTGAACCCGTTGCTGCTGCAATTGGTGTAGGACTTCCAGTCCAGACCCCAACAGGGAACATGGTTGTTGATATTGGTGGAGGGACAACAGAGATTGCTGTGATAGCACTTTCAGGAATAGTTGCAAAAATCTCAATCAGGGTTGGTGGTGATGAGATGGATGAGGCAATAGTTAACTACATAAAGAAAAAGTACAACCTTCTCATTGGCGACTCAACTGCTGAGGAGATTAAAATGAATGTTGGTTCAGCATTCCCCCTTGATGAGGAGAAGGATATGGAGGTAAGGGGGATTGATCTTGTAAGTGGAATACCCAAGACCATCAAGGTTACATCAAAGGAGATAAGAGGTGCCCTTGAAAAGCCAGTAAGCCAGATAATAAATGCTGTTAAACAGGCCCTTGAAAAAACCCCGCCTGAACTTGCAGCAGACATTGTTGATAAGGGGATTGTCATGACAGGAGGTGGCTCTCTATTGAGGGGACTTGATAAACTTCTTACCGAAGAAACGAATCTTCTCACAAAGGTTGCTGAAAGTCCCCTTGAGTGTGTTGCCAGGGGTGCAGGTTATGTGCTTGAGGACATGGCAAAGTTCAAGGCACTCCTGATGTCTGGCCCAACAAGATGAAAAAATCCCTGAACATTGTTTATGGACTTATTCTTCTAACAGGAGTGGTTTTTCTCCTTTCAGAGAGATCTGGCTCTATGATTGGGGAGGGGATAGCATACAGAACCATTCTTCCATTCAGGGTAATGTTGAACAATTTCCATGAACTCATAAGGGCAAAAGAGGAAAACGATGCCCTTTCAAGGATGGCTGTTGCTCTTTCCCTGAAACTTCAGGAGTTGAGAGAGGTTCAGGTTGAGAATCAGAGACTCAAAAAAATACTTGGATTTGTTCAGGAACAACACAGATTGATACAACCAGTTCAGGTGGTGAACATTCTCACAGAGGCAGGTAACACAATAATGATTTGCAAGAAAAAACCATACACAATTGTTAAGCCAGATTTACCAGTTGTGGGATACAACGGGCTTATTGGTAAGGTTAAAGAGGTGGTTGACGATTATCTGAGGATACAGACCATTGCCCATTCCATGACAAGGGTTGCAGTGATTGATTCAAGGAGCAGGGTGTTTGGTATATTGAAATGGGAGGGTGCACTCTATCTATATGGTGTTCCTTTGACAGGGGATGTGAAGGTTGGTGATACACTGGTTACTTCTGGTATGGGTGCTGTATATCCCAAGGGTATCAAGGTTGGAGTTATAAAGAGGGTTGCCAGAAACAAAAATGACTATCAGGCAACAATTCTGGTTGAACCATTTGAAAACCTCTCCTTCCAGGAGGAGGTATTCATTCTGGTGAAGCCATGAGAATATTCATCGCCATAGTCTTTTTAATAGTTGTTTCTCTCATTGACCTTGCATTCACCCCTTATTTTTCACTCCTCCATGTAAAACCCTATGCCATTATCCTTTTTCTATACTTCTTTACTTTAAAGTCCCCCCCACTTTCTGCTCTTATTGTTGCTGGATTTACAGGTTTTCTCTACGACATTTTTTCACCTGACTGGTTTGGTCTCCATATGATTGCATTTTCTACCTTTGTTTATGTTGAGATTGCATTGAGGGATAGGGTCTTCTGGGAGAGGATGGGTTCTCTCATAGTCCTCTTTGCTGGTGCATTCTTTGTCAGGTTGGTGGTGGATGTCCCGTTCTACGCAGGTTTTCTGAAATCCTTTATCTCAGTATTTACCAGTGTTCTACCTGGCGCAGTGATAAATCTCCTTGCAGGGCTTGTTGTGAAGATTATAATTGATTCCACGCAGAGAAATGCGTTATAAGGTTCTTGTCTATTTTTTCAGTATAATATTCATTGCTGATTTGTTTTACATGCAGGTAGTAAAGCATTCTGAAAGTTCCCGCCTGGCCATGAAAAACATTGTAAGGGTTGAACCTTTACCTGCCTCACGTGGGGTGATTTATGATAGGGATGGGAACATACTTGCTGAATCCTACCCTGTTTTTATGTTGCTTGTATATCCTGCACTGTTTGGAAAGGAACAGAGGGATTTTCTTCTGAAAAGTGGAATAGTGAGTGAGGCTTTGTTCAAAAGGAAGTACAAAAGGCACTATGGTGTTATAAGGATGAAGAGGCTCAGCAGGGAAGAGGTAGCAATGATTGAGGAGAATTGTGATAAACTTCCTGGTGTGAGGGTGAAGATAGAACCTGTGAGATTTTATGCTTATGATTCCATAACATCCCATGTGATTGGTTATACGGGAGAGATAAGTGAGGCTGAAATCAATCAGAAGAAACTACCACTCCAGAAGGGGACAATCATAGGGAAAAGAGGGGTTGAAAAGAGATACGATGAGTTTTTGAGGGGTGTTGATGGTGTTGAATACTGGAAGGTGGATGCACTTGGAAGATTCATAGGAAAGGCTGAAGGGTTGAAGGATATTCCTCCTGTGAAAGGGGCGGATGCCTATACCACAATAGATGTAAAACTCCAGAGGTATGTTGATTCACTATTTTCAAAGTACAGAAGGGGTGCAGCAGTGGCAATCAATCCCTCAACAGGCGAGATACTCCTTTACTACTCAAAACCAGGATTCCCTGTGAATGAGATTGTTTATTACGGGAACGACCTTATATGGAAAGACCTTGTTTCATCCCCTGATGGTCCTCTCTTTGATAGGGTTTTGAAAGGGCAGTATCCACCTGGTTCAATTTTCAAAGTTATAACCGCAGCCATTGGCCTCAAAGAAGGAATAGTTAATGAACACACAAGGTTTAAACCATGCAATGGTGGGATTTACATAGGGAATAAGTACATGGCATGCTGGAGCAGGCATGGTTCCCTTGAACTTATTGATGCAATAATCCAGTCCTGTGATGTATATTTTTATCAACTGGGAATGAGCATAGGATTACCCCTTTTCAGCAGGGATGCAAGGGAAATGGGATTTGGAAGACCCACTGGTGTGGACATGGATGGGGAGAAGACAGGTCTGATACCTGATTCTGCCTGGTTCAATGCCTTCTATGGGAGAAGGAACTGGGGTAAGGGGGTTGTTGCAAACCTTGCAATTGGACAGGGGGAGATACTTGTTACACCCTTACAGGTGGTAAAATTCTTTGCTGGACTTGTGAATGGTGGAAAGGCTCCAGTCCCATACATTGTTAAGAAGATAGTGAATAACAGGGGAGAGGTCATATATTCACACAAGAATGAGTATGAGCAACTTTTAGTTGACACATCTGTTCTCTCTTTGTTGAAAAAGGCAACCATTGGTGTTGTTGAAAATCCAGAGGGAACAGCCCACTGGATAAGATTGCCAGACATTGTTATTGGTGGTAAAACAGGGACTGCACAGAATCCTCATGGTGAGGACCATTCTCTGTTTGTTGGTTATGCACCTGCTGAAAATCCTGAGATAGTGGTCTTCGTTGTTGTTGAGAATGCAGGGCATGGCTCAACAGTTGCTGCACCTATTGCGGCAAGGATAATAAAAAGGTATATTGAGGAAAGGAGGTTGATAAATGGATAGACCTTCCTGGGATGAGTATTTTATGGAGATTACGGAACTTGTTGCAAAGCGTTCAACCTGTCTGCGGAGAAAGGTTGGAGCAGTTGTGGTGAAGGACAAGAGAATACTGACCACAGGTTACAACGGCCCTCCAACTGGATTGAAACACTGTGATGAACTCGGGGGATGTTTGAGGGATAAGCTTGGCATCCCTTCAGGTGAAAGGATGGAACTATCAAGGGCGGTTCATGCAGAGCAGAACGCAATAATACAGGCTGCCAAATATGGAATCTCCATTGATGGTGCAACAATATATGTAACAAACCACCCGTGCTTTATCTGTGCAAAGATGCTTATAAATGCAGGGATAAAGCGTATTGTATACAAAGAGGGGTATCCAGATGAATTTGCAAAGGAGATATTGAAGGAAGCGGGTATAAAGGTTGAGCAGTTCAAGGAGGCATGATTATGTTTGGTAACATTCTCAGGCTCAGAAAGATAATACTGACCTTTGCAAGGTTCGGTCTCCTTGTTTATCTCCAGAGGATACCATCATTCAGAAGATTTATACCCAGAAGGCTTAAACAGGAGGCACAACTTCCTGAAGGATTGAGAAAGGCACTTGAAACTCTGGGACCAACCTTTATAAAGATCGGACAGCTCCTTTCATCAAGGGTTGATATTCTTCCACCTGAAATCATCAGAGAACTCTCAAAACTTCAGGACCGTGTTGAACCTGTGCCATTTGAAGAGATAGAAAAGGTGTTGAAGAAGGAGATGGGGAAGAAATATTCCCATGTTGAAAGTATACACAGAGAACCTGTTGCCTCTGCATCACTTGCTCAGGTGCATAGAGGAAGGATTGATGGGATGGATGTGGTATTCAAGGTGAAGAGACCAGGGGTGGAAAAACTTATCCATCAGGACCTGAATATTCTTTTCTATATTGCAAGGATACTTTCACGCTTCAGCGAGACATCATGGGTGAGGCCCCTTGAAATCTACAGGGAATTCAGGGAATTCATTTTACGGGAGATGAACTTTCTCAATGAGGGTAAAACAATGAAGGTTATCGGAAGAATAATTGGTAGGGATGAAAGGATAATAATACCAGAACTCCTTGAGGAGTACACAACTGCAAACCTCATTGTTATGGAATACATAGAGGGCAAGAAAATATCTGAACTGGAGAACCCTGAAGAGATTATAGAACCTGTTGTTGAATGCTGGATGAAACAGATCTTTGATATAGGTGTATTCCACGCAGACCCGCATCCAGGAAATTTCCTTGTCAAGGATGGGAAGATCGTTCTCCTTGATTTTGGATTGACAGGAAGGCTTGACACTGTAACAAGACAGGTTTTGTCTTCCATTGTAAGTGCAGTGATTGACATGGACACATTCCATATATACAGGGTTTTCTATGAACTCGGGATTATAAAGAGCACCTTTCCTGTTGTTGACTTTGAACTTGAGGCAAGGGAGATGATTGATACATATCTCAACACGCCACTTGAGGAGATAAGGATTTTACCACTCTACCAGAGGATAAGTTCCACATTGAGAAGAATGGAGGTTAAACTTCCAGGAAATCTTCTTCTTCTTGGTAAAACCCTTGTCCAGATTGAGGGTATATGCAGGGAATTGAAGCCAGATTTTGTTCTTGGTATCCACCTGAAGCCATACCTTGAGAAAATGTATTTAAGGTCGTTCCTCCCCCTCAGGGCTGGAAAGGACATATCTGTGATAATGAGGGATACAAAGGAGGTAATTCACTCCTTCCCACGCATCATATACTTCTTCAGGGCATTGCTTGAGAGGGGAAGAATACCTATGGAGATAGAGGGATTAAAGGAGGCAATACAGGCACTTGAATATGCAGCAAATACACTTGCAATCGGGCTTATAGTTGCTGCGGTTATAATTGGTTCTACATTTATAATGAGGCCATCACCAAAACTTGCTCCCTTGGGTTTAATAGGTTACTTCATTGCAGGGGTTTTTGGTATATGGTTTCTGTACAGGATTATAAGATACAGAAGATTTTAGATTATTCTGTGAGTAGAACGTCAAGAAGATTCAGGGTAAAGATTATACCAGTGGTTAAAAGGATTGTGTTTCGTGCTTTGTATGATAGGTTGTAATAGTTGTACCATCTATCAATCTCATTCTGATTTGTTTTTGATAGGTAAATCCTGTGAAGGACCTCTGTTGATACCACAGTCACAACAAGGGCTGAACCCGTGATAATTGAAGAGGCCCTGAAAAACCTTGATTTCTTTTCAAGTTTCTTCCAGTTCTGGTATGTTCCTGGAAGCAGAACAGACTTCCACAGAGGGGGTGGCAGACTTTTCCTGGCGATTTCTTTTTCTTCAATAAATTCAGACTTTGCAATCTTGAAGACCTCTATTATTTTGGGTGATACAAAGGCAGGGTTCAGGTCATATGAGGGTGATATCTTCAAAATCTGTTTGAATTCCCTTTTTGCAGAACTCGTGTCCCCCAGTGCAACGAATGAAAATGCCCTGTAGGTTCTTATGTCCACCTCATACTTTGCCCTCTCTGTTGAATCCGCAAGGAGTGAGTCTGATACCAGAATTACCTTCTGATATTCAGCCTGGTCGTACAGTTGAACCACCTCACCCAGTGAATAGAAGAAAACAAGGAGTATCATTTCAGTTCTGCCTCCAGAAATATTGTATCACCTTTTGTTATATTCACAACCCTTGACCACTCATTGAATTCAGGATTTATTATGGTAATTCTGTGTTTTCCCGGTTTCAGCATGAATGGAGCCATGGGTGTAATTCCCACCTTTTCTCCATCAACATACACATAGCCCCATGGTTTTACCTTGACCTTCAGGTATCCAGGGAGCATGTTGAAATTCACAAGGATTGTGTCTCCCTTTTGAATATCTATAGTTTTTTCTTCACTCCCTGTTATGGGGTGTTCAACCCTGATTGTATGTCTTCCTGATTGGAGCTTTATCCCTCCATGGATGGGTGTCTGGTCAATATACTTTCCGTCTATGTAAACCTTTCCCCAGGGTTTGACAGTGATTTTCATATAGCCATAACCTGATTGTTTAACCTCCTTTTCAGGTGGTTCTGTAATGGTGGTTTCCCTCTCAACCCTTGTGGTTGACTCCAGATTCACCGGGACTTCATTTACAACAGTATCCTGTTTTACAGCAACAGGAATTTCAGAACCCTTTTGAGGATTCTCCTTCTTCAGTACCTTATAAACAGGCCAGAGGATTAAAAGGATTATTATAACAAGGACAGGATAGTATTTTTTTGTTTTCTTTTTTCTGATACTTATTTCCTCTTTAACAGGTTTTCCTTCAAGGAAAGAAATAATTTCCTTTTTTCCTATTGAGTTCACCTGTTTCAGAAACCTGAATACATCATTAAAGTCAGGCCTCTTTTCAGGCTTTTTTGAGATAAGTGATTGGACGAATTGTGAAAGTTCCAGTGGAATACTGAGTTGCTTATGAAGGGGTGGTGGATTTGTGTACAATATATTGTTTATTGTTTCAAAGGGTGTTTTCCCCTCAAATGGATTCCTGCCACTGAGCATCTCATACATTAAAACCCCAAAAGAAAAGACATCACTCTTTGTAGAATACTTCCCCTTTGAAATTACTTCTGGTGCCATATAACCTGGTGTTCCAATGTACACACCTGGGTCAGTGAATCTCAACCTTTCCCTGAAGGCGAGCCCAAAATC
>QNDZ01000048.1 GCA_003646055.1 bacterium | reverse complement strand
TTGATGAATTCAGGAAGATTGGAAGGGGTGGAATGGGTGTTATTGGTATAAAACTATCCGAGAAGACAGGCAGGGTTGTTGATGCAATATCCTCAAAGGATGATGACCAGTTGATTATAATCACCACAGGTGGAAAGATTCTGAGGATGAAGGTGAAGGAGACCAGGATTGCACACAGGAGTGCCAGTGGTGTGAAGATGATAAACCTGCTTGAAGGGGATAGGGTTGCTGATGTGGCAAGAATACCAGCAGGTGAAGAGGATTGAATTTTACTCTGGCATGAAGGCGGATGAATCTCCCCGCAGGATATCTACAGAAGAAGGGGAGATTTTTGTTAAGAGGGTGATTGAACAGGGAAGAACAGTGGATAAAACAGGTGAAATGGGAATGTTTTTTGTTTTTGAGGATACAGAGGAGAGAATCTTTAAACTTATATCAAAGGGGGGTGTATGGCAGATATTCTTGTGGTCATAGGAAGTAAGTCAGATATGCCGAAGATGATTGAGTGTGAGAAAATATTGACAAAGGAAGGTGTTTCTTATGACCTGGTTGTTTCCTCCGCACACAGAGACCCTGAGAAGACCTCAGAACTGGCAAGGACTGCAAAACAGAAGGGATACAAGGTAATAATTGCTGCAGCAGGTTATGCAGCAGCCCTCCCTGGATTCATTGCATCCATGACAGACCTTCCTGTTATAGGTGTTCCTCTATCCGCATCAACACTCAATGGAATGGATTCCCTTCTCTCAATTGTCCAGATGCCATCAGGCGTTCCTGTGCTCAGCGTTGGAATAGATGGTGTGAAAAACGCCGCACACGCAGCGATAAGAATCCTTAACCTGCTCAAGAACAAAACATAACCCCGATTTCTGTAGCAGCAATTTTCCATATTCATGTAAAGAAACCCAAAACTGTTAAAAAAATTTAACTTAATCTACAAGCACCCTTTATTTCCAAACAAAGACATTTTTCTTATATAAAAATAAGACATATTTTATGTCAATAAAATTAGACAAAATATCATCCCTTATACTTGTGTCCTTTTTATAACATTCTGATTTTTAATAAATTAGTTTCTGGAATACTTTTTGCACATCCACCAGAAAAAGGAGGTGGGTATGGTTTTAATTCTGGTTTCAATGTTAATTCAGGTTGACAATATTGGTCTGGTCGGGGATGGTTCTCTTCTTGCTACTGGTGAGCCCTCTGTGTCTTCTATATACAGGGAACTTAACTTTTCAGGTCCTGTGAAGATAGATGTCATACCTGTTGTTTCTGAAACACTGTACAATGTTGGTGAGATACCGCCTGCGGTTGGGAATGTTAAACTTGATAAAGTAATAAAAGAGGTAAAGAAATCATCTGTTTATTATGAGGACAGGTTTTTCCCTGGAATGTACTACAAAATTCTATCAAGGGGTTTCAGGGGAGATGGGTATGTGGTTAACCTGGTTCTCTTTCCTGTTCAGTATAATCCAGTGAAAAAAATGGTTGTGAAGGTCAAGGAGTTCAGGGTTGTTGAAACACCATTGAATATAAACAGAACAATTCTTCCCGGGGATAAGAATGAGATCAACACGCCAGGAAAATGTGATATGGTTATTATTACTGATAGGAGGTTTGTCCCTGTGCTGGATAAACTCAAAACATTCAAGAATTCCATGGGAATTCACACGAGGATTGTAACCCTTGACTGGATATACAGCAACTTCAATGGGGTTGATAACCCTGAAAGGATAAGAAACTTCCTTAAATATGCCTATGCATACATGGGCGTTAGGTATGCACTCCTTGGAGGGAATGAGCATATTGTTCCTGTGAGGATTGCCTATTGTGGTTCACCTTATTACAGGGGTGAGATAATAACCGACCTTTATTACGCAGACCTTGATGGAGACTGGAACCGGGATGGGGATGGGAATTTTGGAGAACCTGAAGATAGTGTTGACGGCTATCCTGACATTGCTATTGGTAGACTTCCATTTGAGGATGAACAGGAATTTGAGGATTATATAGATAGGGTAAAGGTTTATGAAAAGGAATATCCTTTTGGGAATAACCTGGTGTTTATGGGAGCATCTGTTTACTCCCGGACAGATGGCTGGGGACAGAGGAACTGTGAAATTATTGTGGATAGTATCCCATATAAATTCAGGGATTTGATAAAACTTTATAATCCACTTGCAGATACTGTGAACCATGCCTGGAAGGGAGACGAAATCCTTAATAGATATAATGCCATTGCGCAGTTATCATCAGGGATTAATATAATTGCTCATTTTGACCATGGTGACGTATGGTACACAGGAACAGGTATAATACTTGGGGGGAGTAAGGTTTATTCATCCGATTTTCAGAACATGGGCATTAATGGTGTGATGCTTTCTGTTTCCTGCTATTCAAATGCATGGGATAAAGAGAGTTTTGGTGAGGGATTTTTGAAGTTTTCAGGGCTTGGGTATCTTGGGAATATCAAGAGTGGCTGGACATCTCAGGCAATTATGGAGAGGGCATTCTTTGAGGGTATTTTTAAGGATAGCCTTTACAGGCTGGGAGACCTGTGGATGAAATCACTTGTAGGGGATATCTACTTCAGGTATGCCTTCCAGTTGCTGGGTGACCCATCACTGAGGGTATGGTGGAAACGGCCTGATTCACTTTCCTTCTATTCACTCCCTGTAAATCTCAAACAGGGTGCAAATTCAGTGGGTTTTGTTGCAGAGGGTGAAGAAAAACCTGCCTCTGGAGAGGGATTTATATATCAACCATCATCAGGGGTGTTTTATTCAACACAGATTGTCAATGGAGAGGGGAAGATTGTTGCAACCATCCCTGACACAGGGATGGTGATTGTAGGAATAATCTCACCTGAGTATTACCCTGTAATAGACACAGTGGAGGTTGAAAGGGCTGGCACAATTGTCTACATTGGTGCAAGTGCAGATGAAAAGAGGTTCCACATAACAATGAAGTCCATTGAAAGGGAACCTGTCCATATCAGGGAGTGTGGTATCGTAGGGAAGAGTGGTATTATAAAGGTTGATTCGTTCCCTGCTGAAATTTTACCAGGAGAGGTTTTCAGTGTTTCAGGTTATGTGCCAGCAGATGCGGAGAATATATCAGGGAATCTGTCATTGAAACTAACTGAGGTGGTAGACTCCCTTGTGTTCCCCGTGTTTATACCAGTGAAACTCCCTGATATTACTCTCCATTCAATCAGGATAGGAGAGAAGGGGATTGTTGAGAGGATTGGGATTTACAATTCAGGTGATACCACCTCTGGTAGTATCACATATGGATTTTTGTGGTGGAAGGATGGAAAGAAACACGCACTTTTCAGAACCCATGCTCCTCTACTTCCAGGTAAGGGCTTTGTTGATGATAACCCATTCATGTTGCCAGCAGAGTATGATTCAATCTTCTTTGTCTTGAACAGGGAGATACTGCCATTCAGTCCAGAAGAACCTGTTGATTCTGTAACAGACTTTGAAGCAGTACCTGGAGATTCAACCTGCACCATAAGATTCAACACTCTGGTATCAAACAGATACAATCTGTATATAGATGGAGAGATTGCAAATCATACACCTATCTCTGAAAAGATATGGGAATTCACAAACATTGGATACAGACCACATGTGGTAGTAATAAGGCCTGTTTCCCCATCCTTTGTTGAAGGTCTTCCTGTTTACATTGATACCATTTACCCCAATCCACCTGAATCAAGAGGATGGCCTGTATTTGCAGAGTATCCTGACTACATCCAGCAGCAGGAAACCTACAACCTTCCCTCCCCTGTTGCAGGTGATATAAATGGTGATGGAAGGAAGGAGGTCATTGTACAGATGCCTTCAGGTAGGTTGTATGCCTACTCAGTTGATGGGAATCTCATTCCAGGTTATCCCATAAAGGCAGGAACTATCACCCGCTCCTCACCATCTGTTTTTGACATTGATGGTGATGGTATTGATGAGGTTGTGTTGAATGGTGGTTTAAATGATACAGCAGATATACGCATATTGAATAACGGATTCCTTTCCCTTGGAACTGGCAGAATAGGAGGGATGCTTTATCCAGTAATCCTTCTTGACGGTTCAATTGTTTACTACACCAATGATGGGTTCCTGCACAGGGTCAATCATGGCGGTAGTGAAATATCTGGATGGCCAGTATATCTCCCTGGTGTTGTGTGTGTTGGTTCAGGTAACCTGTTTGCTGATGGTAATAGAGAGATTGTTGTAGGAACCTCTGTCGGGAATAAGGTTTACATACTTTCTGAAGATGGTGTAAGGATTGATTCAATGGTTCTGTCTTCAAGACCCATGGGGATTGCATGTGGAGATTTTGATGGTGACCAGATTGACGAGATAGCAGTTATTGAGTTGAATGGGAATCTCCATGTATTCAGGGGGAGCGGGGAGGAACTCAGTGGATTCCCCTTTACCCAGTCACATCAAATTTATGCAGACATAGGTGCAGGTGATGTGGATGGGGATGGTTTACCAGAAGTTGCCTTCATAACAAAGTATGGATTCCTCTATGTGGTGGATAATGATGGAACCGTGCTGCTTATGAAAAAGGTTCCACGTGTGAATTACATAAGGTATGTGTCACCGATAATTGCTGACCTTGATGGTGATGGAAGAAATGATGTCCTTGTTCATTCAACAGATGGGAAATTGTACGCCTTCAGGATGGATGGTAAGGATGTTCCAGGGTTCCCGATAGACTTCGGGAGTGTTAGTGGCTCAGACCCATACGTGGATGATGTTGATGGGGATGGGAATATTGAACTTATTGTCAGGGATGATGCAGGGTATATTCACATGTTCAAACTTCAGGGATACAGGGTTGAGTGGCAGACTTCAGGTGGGAACCTTGCCCGTTGCAGGTGGTATGAATTTGAATCCGAACTGAACAGGGATAAGTCTTCATATGTAAAAGAAAATATCCTTTCCTTTTCCCCTGAAATTTTCAGAAATAGAAATGTGGTGGTGTATGATGTTTCAGGAAGGAAGGTTTACAGCGGAAAAGGTGTGAAAGGGTTACCCTCAGGTGTCTTCTTTGTAAAGAGCGAAAGGGTTATGAAAAAGATACTGGTCATCAGGTGATGTAGTTTAGGGCATCCTCAATCTCTGGATTTTTGTGGAGAATGGTGAATCTGTTTGGTCTTAAAGAGGGTGCAAGTTTCACCGCCTCTCTGAACTTTTCCTCCGGTATCCCCACCTGTTCAAGGGTTGTGGGGAACCCAACCCTTTCATAAAACTCTTTTATCCTGAGGAATAAACCCATTTCACCATGGAGTAGTACTGTGAAGAGGGTTGCGAAACCACACTGGATACCATGAATCAAGGGTTTTTCAAGGATTTTGTCCAGGGCATGGCTTATCAGGTGTTCTGCACCACTGGCCGGTCTTGAACTTCCATGCCTCTGCATTGCAAGACCACTTTTTATAAGCCCATGTGCAAGGATTTTTATAAAAGGGATTGAAAAGGGTTCTTCCTCTGTATCAAGGAAGGTTTCAGCACCTTCGTATGAGAGTTCCATTGAAGGAATATCCTCGGTATCCTTTTTTAACTTAACAGCAAGTTTCCAGTCAAGGATAGCGGATAGATTTGAAATAAGGTCTCCTATACCAGCAAGGAGCAGTTCCTTTGGTGATGACCTTATGATGGAGTAATCAAGTATCAGAAGTTCTGGTGGCTTTGTCAGGATACTCTCTGGAGTATGATTTTTTTTGATTACACCAATGGGTGAAAAGATTCCATCGTTGGAGAGGGTGGTAGGAATTGATACAAAGGGGAGTCCAAGATTCCCTGCAGTCACCTTTCCTGTGTCAATAACCTTTCCACCGCCTATTGCAACGAGAAATCTTTTATACTTCACAATCCCTTCCAGTTCTTTTACAGTATCAAAGGTTGAATCGTCAATACCTGATGAATCCCACTCTTTGAAGTAAGAATCTACAAGTTTTCTGGAGATGCCAGAGCCGTGTATTGCCAGTCCTTCATCAGCATAAAACCCATACCTTCTCAACAAGAGATGGATTTGCTCAAGTATGTTTTCCCCATGCACTATTGAACCGCTCATAGCCACTTAAAAAGGAAAAGCATCATTATCCAGATGAGGAAGAAAAATCCAGTGATGGGCCATACCATTTGAGTCTGGTTGTTGCTCAGAATTGCCAGAAAACCGAGTATTGTTACAACAATCAAGTAAATCAGAACAACAAGATAGTGGTTTTTGACCCCTTTTAATAACCGATGATGGATATGCCCGGTATCAGGTGCAAGGGGTGTTATTCCTCTTTTTAGACGCCTTACCACTGCTCCACCGAGGTCCATAAGTGGGATTGCAAAGAGGACACCAAATGGAAACAGGTTTATATATGAGTGGTCTGGCTTCAGCAGAATATACATAACAATTGATGAGAAGAAGTATATGCCTGCATCACCAAGAAACACCCTGTGTTTCCTAATGTTCCAGAAAAGGAAACCCGCAATTACACCGGCAAAGATATAGAGATATATGTAATTAAATTCACCATAAATTATTCCCATAAAAATAAGCATAACCAGTGTATAGGTGGAGGATAGTCCATCAATGCCATCCAGAAAATTCAGTCCATTCACTATCACCATGAACAAAAAGATTGTAAAAATTAGCGAATAAAATCCAGCAGGTATTGTGAACCAGCCAAGATTGTACCCCTCTGGTCTGAATAGTAGATAGAAAACAAAACCAGACATACCCTGATAAAAGAGTTTTAATTCCGCCCTGAGATTTTTGATGTCATCCAATAAACCAAAGATTAGAAGAAACAGGGATAAAAAAAAGAAGAGAAGCATCTCCCAGTCAGGTGTGTGAAGGAGAAGAAGCATAGTCCAGAAAACAACAAAAAGGGGAATACCCCCAGCAGTTGGAACAGGTTTCTTATGTATGGCATGTGATTTATACCTGTGTGGTATGTCAATGGGGGTGTTGAACTTTAATGCCACCCTCATAAACAAAAAAGTGAACAGGGAGGAGAACACACCTGTTATGAGAAACACGAGAATACTATTCATTCCCATATCACACCATAACCTTATTGGAATTTATGTCAAGTACCCCCCCCATCTGCCCCCCCATCTGGGGACGGAGGTCTAAACTACTAATCTATCCCCTTTTATCAGGGTCAGACACAATTTATTATCCTTTAATTAATTGAAAATAAATAGGATAAACAAACTGTCAAATTGTCCACCTCCGTCCCTGTATGAGGAAAGGGGTTGAATAATTGGTTTTGTGGGTTATGATTTACATATGGATATTTCAAAACCTGTGGAGCGGGTTGACCTTTTAGAGAAGTGCCAGGGGAATGCACTTTTTGTTGATGACCTTGAAATTCCTGGTCTCCTGCATGCAGTTACCCTCCGTTCCAGAATTCCTCGTGGCAGGATAAAGAGGATTGAAGTTCCAGAGATTCCCGAGAGATACTGGATTGTTGATTACAGGGATGTCCCTGGTAAAAACAGTGTTAAGATGCTCTCAGAGGACATGCCCTTTTTTGCTGAGGATAAAGTTAATTATATCGGAGAACCCATTCTTCTTGTCGTTGGAGAGGATAAAGAAAAGGCAAAAAGGATATTGAAGGATATATATGTTGAGTATGAGGAGATTGAGCCTGTCTTTACCATTGAAGAGGCACTGAATGGGAATGCCCCACCTATCTATGGTGATAACAACAGGTTTGTTGAGTATGAGTTTTCAAGGGGAGATGTTGATGATGCATTCAGGAAGGCATACAGAATAGTTGAGGGTGAATACAGGACGGGGTTGCAGGAGCACATATACCTTGAGCCACAGGGCATGATTGGTATCTATTCAGAGGGGAAAGTAAAGGTGATTGGCTCAATGCAGTGCCCATATTATGTGAAGAATGCACTTGTACATGGGCTTGGCTGGCCTGAGGATAGAATTCAGGTTGTCCAGGCAACAACAGGTGGTGGGTTTGGTGGTAAGGAGGATTTTCCCTCCCTGATTGCAGGCCATGTTGCCTTTGCCTCTATCAAGATAGGAAGGCCTGTGAAGTTGATACTTGAGAGGAATGAGGACATTTTGAGCACAACAAAGAGACATCCATCAATCGTGAGACACAGGACTGCACTTGACAGGGATGGGAATATTCTGGGGATGGATGTTGAGATTATCCTTGATGCTGGAGCATACATTACCCTTTCTCCCGTTGTCCTCCAGAGGGCTATATTTGCAGGAACAGGTGTTTATAAAACACCAAACCTTCGTGTAAAAGGAATTGCAGTTGCAACAAACCATGTTCCATCAGGTGCCTTCAGGGGCTTTGGTTCACCGCAGGCATTCTTCGGTGTTGAACTGCACGGAACAAATCTTTCTGATGAGATGGGAATCAGCCCTTTTGAGTATAAGAAGAGTATGAGCGTTAGAAGGGGAGACCTGACCCCTACTTCAGGGAAATTCAGGAGTGATGTGAAGATAGATGAAATTATGAGCAGGCTTGATAAACTTTCAGGGTTCACAGAGAAGTATCGGAAATACAGGGATGAAAAATGGAAGGGGATTGGTGTTTCCCTTTTCTTCCATGGATGTGGGTTCACAGGTGATGGTGAGGTGAGGCTTGATAGCAGGGTGAAACTTGCAAAAAGGAAAGATGGAAAGGTGGAGATACTTGTTTCAACAGTGGAGATGGGTCAGGGTGCACAAACTGCGTTGCGGAAGATTGTCTCACATGCACTAAACATTCCTATTGAACAGGTGATTTACAGAAATCCTGACACAGACAGGGTGCCCGATTCAGGTCCAACAGTTGCATCAAGAACCGTGATGATTGTAGGTGGACTCCTCCATAGGGCATGTGAGAAACTTAAAGACCATATGGGTGAAATGGAGTATGTTGTTGAGGAGAGGTTCAGGATGCCCGAGTATGTCAGGTGGGATCAGAAAAAACTGCATGGTGATTCATATCCTGAATATTCCTGGGGTGGGGTCGTGGTTGAGGTTGAGGTGGACCCTGTAACATTTGAGGTGAAAACATCCGGAATGTGGGGTGTTTATGATGTTGGCATCCCCATAGATGAGAGGATAATAATTGGTCAGTTAGAAGGAGGCATGGTTCAGGCACTCGGATGGGCATACCTTGAGAAGATGGATTTGAAAAAGGGTTTTTTAATCCCTGGAACAATAACAGATTATACAATACCCACTGCAAAGGATGTTCCTGAAATTGTTGTGGAACTGGTTAGGACCCCGTATGAGTATGGGCCTTTCGGTGCAAAGTGTGCAGGTGAACTCCCGTTTGTTGGTGTTGCTCCGGCCTTTGCATCTGCTGTTCAACAGGCAACAGGGATAAGGATAGATAAAATTCCCATAACCCCTGAATACCTTCTGGAGAAGATGAATGGTGATTGAGTTTGTACTGAATGGAGAAAGAATAAAAGCAGATGTGAATCCTGAAAAGAGGCTTCTCCACTTTTTGAGGGAGGATATTGGACTGAAGGGAACAAAAGAGGGGTGTGGTGAAGGTGAGTGTGGTGCATGCTCTGTGCTACTGAATGGAAAACTTGTTCATTCCTGTCTTGTTCCACTGATAATGGTAGACGGAAGGGATGTTCTAACAATAGAGGGTTTCAGAAAGACAGAAAGATTCAGGGTTTTAAAGGAGGCATTTTCTGAGGAGGGTGCTGTTCAATGTGGATTCTGCACACCGGGTATGCTCCTTGCAGCAGAGGCACTTTTGAGGGAGAATCCTGAACCTGATGAAGAGGATATAAAGGAGGCAATCTCTGGTAATCTTTGCAGGTGTACAGGTTATCTGAGTGTTGTAAGGGCAATAAAAAGGGCATCCATAAAAGGAAGGGGGCTATGGTAAAGCCTGATACCCTTCAAGAGGCACTCAGAATGAGAAGTGAGAAAGTTCCCCTTGCTGGTGGAACAGATCTGATGGTTAGAGAGGTTAATAAAGAGTTCCTGTATATTGGTCACCTTCCTGAATTAAAGGGGATAAGGGCCCTGGAGGGCAAAATAATCATTGGTTCTGCAACAACACTTGATGAAATCGCTCAGTCAGAAATTCTTCCAGAGGTGCTTAAACAGGGAGTCAAAGTGATGGCATCCCCGGGAATAAGGAATATGGCAACCATTGGAGGTAATATATGCAACTCATCCCCTGCTGGTGATACACTCCCACCACTTTACATCCTTGATGCTTCACTTCTCCTTGTTTCATTAAATGAGGTGAGAACAGTTTCTGTTATGGATTTCATTAAAGGACCAGGGAAGAA
>QNDZ01000047.1 GCA_003646055.1 bacterium | reverse complement strand
CCTCTTCACCTATGAAGAATTTGATATGTCCATACCTCTGCAATAGTTCTCCCAGCATCTTTGAGAATTCAATGGAATCCATCTCCTCTCCCTTTTCATCAAGGAGAATGTTCACACCCTTTTCAAAGAGAACCTTCTCAAGTTGTGCTGGAACAATCTCCCTTTCCCTCACCTTAACCCACCTTGATGAAAGTTTTATGTAGTAGTCAATCAAGGGTCTCAGGTCTTTATTTTTTAACTTACCAACAGGTATTATCTCAATCATCTCTTAAAGTTCCACTCATCCGATCTGTACTTCTCATAGGGTATGTTGTCAATATCAGGAAGGGGCACAAAATTTATTCCGAATGCCTCAGAAAAACCTTTTTTAACAGCCTCTTTCACCTCATCAAGTGTAACACCCCTGCCAAGTGCCTCTGAAAGGGAGACCATTCCCTTTACTTCGGGGAAGGGTTCTCCTGGCCTTTTTATCATCAGTGTTCCCTGCTGGAGCGCAACATTCCCCCTTCTCACCTGTGCTGAACCTATAAGTTTTCTGCCCTTATGGGTGAATTCATACCATGACGGTGCACTGAAACAGAGCTGGTCATCACCCTGACCCCTACCCCTCACAATATCCACCTGGACACCGAGCATATCAAATGCCCTTTTGAACCCCTCTGCAATCTTCTTATATGAATCAAGGACTGTTTCTCCACCAATCAAAGGGTCATCCCTTGTAAATGTGATTGAGTATGTGAAGTCTCCGGAATGTATAACCGCCCTTCCACCAGTTGGTCTTCTCACAAAGGGGATTCCCTTCTCTTTAAGGCTAATCAACCATTCACCAACCCTCTGGTGAAAACCTATGGTGATTGATTCTGGTGAAAAATTAAAGAATCTTAAAACTGGCACTCCCCTTTCCCTGACAAAATCCATCAATGCTTCATCAAAGGCCATATTGAAATAAGGGTCTCTGAAACCAGTATCAATGAAAAACCAGTTCATTAGAAGAAATGAACAAGTTTGAGTATGGAAGACCAGAGAAAGTCAAGCCTTCCAATGAGGAGTGAGATACGGGCCATCACCGTGTAACCAAATGATGCACCAAAGGCAATCATAATAAAGAGAATCCCCACCTTTGAGGTCTTTCCCAGAACACCCGTGTGGGGTCTTGAGAAGAAGAAATAGATAAGTGTTGTTAAAACACCTATAACTATTACAAGGTTGTTGAATGAAGAGAAACCATTTCCTGTCCACAATGGAAGAATGGTTGCCTTTACCTGTGGAATGATGTATCCATGGATTGCACCTGTGAGTGTGAGCCCAGCACCAATTCCTACGGTGAAGGCTATTGACCATCTACTTATCCAGGCAATCCTTGGGAACCATCTTGTGAGCATGAGGACACCAAAGAAAAGTGGAATCACAAGGAATATAGCGCCTGGCTGCTTCTCTGCAATGGGCTGTATCACCATGAGTTTTATGGTGAAATGCCATGTGTAAATCAGCCAATATCCTGCTGAATAACCAACATAGAGATGCTCAGCAAACTTGTAAATTGGATTGTCACCGTAGAGGAACGACATAATTGCAAGTGTTAAACCTGCTGCAACCCATATACCCAATGCCTCAATCATAGTCCCCTCTTCCTCCTTCTCTCCATAAAGTATCCTATATTACCAAGTATGATGAAAAGAATTATTGCCACATGTGCCCATGACTGGGATGCCATACCAATATGGCCAAAGGCTGGATGATTAACAAGTTTCTCATACTCTGCAGCACCCTTGAGACCCCCAATCAACCCCTTTATCTGTCCTGCCTGGAGATAGGGATAAACACCAGCAGCCATAACAGCAGTCACACCAAGTATCAAATCCTGTTTGAACCTTGCATTCACATACTGAACCCAGTAATCCCCCATTGAACCCGCCTCAAGCCCCACAACAACCGCAATATCATCATAATTATGGATATTCTTCATCATTGGGAGTGAATCAAGGGGTGTTCCCTTTATATCACCGTAAAAAACACTCCTTATCTCTGTTCCCATTCTGAGCATCACTGCTATATCTCCTGGTCTGTATCCAAGGTTCATATAATCAACCCCATACACCTTTCCATACTCCTTTGCCACTTCTTCAAGCCCCTGATTACCAATGGGAAGCCCAAGTGGCCAGAAGTTTATCAGGATAACCTTCAAATTTTTATCAAAACAGTGCCTGAGGATTGCCTTGAGCATGGGCTGGAGTTCTGGCATTGAGGCGGCATCATAGTCAATGGAAATCATAACAACTGAACCTTCAGGGAGTCTGTTGATTGTATCGTATGCACTCTTCACAGCAGGGGAAACATGCACAGTCATTCTCAAGCCAAAGGCTATTGGGATGAATACCACCAGGCCTATGATAAGGAATATCCATCTTCTGTCTATTTTTCCCAATTTTTCCCAGAAACTTATATTCTCTCCATTCATGACAGATACGTCCTTTCTATACCAAGTATAAGCCTCAATGACATTGCCACTGTCCCGAGTGCAATACCTATCATTATACCCCTCATTGGACCAAGCTGGAGGACATTCAAAATCCAGGATGTGAGATTGGGTAGTTTATGCCATAACATATAGCCAACAGGCACCCTTCCAAGCATAACAATCACTGCTGTTACAAGCAGGAATGTGGCATCTATATTCCTTGCCCTGAATGCTCTGTATGAGGCTGATGCAATAAAGAAGGCAAGAAGGGCAAACATTGTTGACTGGAGTGGAATGAGTATTGTGTTGTAAAAGTACATGAAACTTGAATTTATATTAAAGGCATCACCAAATCTGACCTCTGAAACAACACCCGTTATGAAACTTAAAAGGAAACCACCATAAAAGATAATACTGAACCACCATCCCTTTTCTCTTCTCCTCAACTTCCTGTAATGGAATCTTACAAGTGAGTCAACACCAAGGAGCATGGTGAAACCAAATATCACAGAGTACCATGTGAGTGCATCCTGCTGAAGCCTTCCGAAAGGAGGATGTGGTATAAAGAATGTTATAACTATTATCACACCTGTTATGAACGTTATCGCAAGAGGAATCTGCTTCTTTAACATATCTCTCCCTTTTTAGAAGAAAGCCAGTATCTTTTCAAAGACATTCATCAGTGCGCCATTTCCAGCACTCTGGAGAATAGCACCCACCGTTCCAAGCACAACCCCTATTCCAATTATACCCATGAGGAAGGCCTTGCCCCAGTCAGCACCCTTCACACTACCAAGCATCACAGGTTCCCTTCCTATATAGGATGATGCAGCAAGCATCTCCTCACCTATCAGAACATAATCGCATGCTGCAACAAAGAATGGAAGTTGTTCCTTTGCTGTTGTCCCTGCAATCTGGATTGCACCAACAGAATGGCCTGTTTCTGCAAGTATAAGGGACTCTGCAAAGAAGTAGCCCTGGAGGAAGATGGCACCTGGTTTTTCCCTCACCATGAGACCATCCACACCAGCAGTGTATCCAAACTGCTCGTAGGTAAGGTATATGATATTCTTTTCATTGTAGGCATCAGGCCTTCCAGCCTCTGTATAAGCCTGCTTCACTGTCTCCTGTGATGCGGTCATCACAATCGGGTCAAAGTTTGTAACAAGTATAGGGGTATCATACTCAGCAACCTTTTTTGCAACCCTCCTCAGTATTGTGAGTGCTGCAAGTGTTCCTGCATCTGTGATACCCAAAAGGCCATGGACAAAGAATGTTGGTTTCCCAAGTTCTGTTGACCTTCCCACAGCCTCATCTATTGCATCCAGTGCTGGAATCTTCCTTATGTATAAACCTTCTGGATCTTTCTTTGCAAGTTGTATGAATACAAGCACAAGGGTTGAAAACACAATGAGGAATATCAGGGAACTTGTCTTTGATTTATCATACCACTGGGCATATGCAATCCCGGGAGAATCGGATACAACTGAAATCACTGTGTCGGGGAAATAAAAATCAACCCTGTAATAATAGGGCTTCCCATTCTTTATGGTTGAATCAGCATCAACATACCTGTAGGAGAGGATTGACATTACACCTGCAAGTGTGTATGTTGTATCCCCTTCAGTTTTTCTGTAAACAAGTGCCTTTTTAACGGTCTCGGGAACGTTGTACGCCTTTATTGTTATGCTCCCACCACCATCATTTGGTGTGTCAAATGCCTTAACTGTTATGGTGGAGAAAAGTATAAACAGTATCATTTTATAATTCCCAGCCAGTCATGCAAAAGGAACTGCATCCTTCCTATGAGGAGTGAGATACGCGCCATCACTGTATAACCAAAGGACGCACCAAATGCAAGCATCAGAAAAACAATACCCGTCCTTGCAGACTTACCGAGAAGCCCCTTATGATGCTTTGAAAAATAGAAGTATGTTATGGTCGTGATTACACCTACAAACATAATGAGATTGCTTATTGCAAGCCATGGTGTTGCCATCATTTGCTTTGTCAAAATCGTACCCGATATCTGCTCAAATATACTTGCCTCAAAGGTTACAGGGATGGAAAATCCTGCATATGCACCAACTGAAAAGGCAAGGGGGTACTTAATGAGCCAGGAATATTTTTTTGAGAAAATTCCAAAGGAGAGAAGACCAATTGCAATGGGGATGAGGAGGTAAAACCTTGAAGGGCTCGTCCCGTGGGCAAGCGGATTCCACAACCTTGGTATAATAGAATTATACCAGAGTACGACTGCACCGTAACCAATACTAAGCCCCATGAACAGATGTTCTGCAAACTTGTAGAATGGATTGTCTTTGTAAAGGAATGAATATATGGCAAGTGTGAGTATTGCTGCTATCCAGACCCATGGATTTGTTGATATATGCATCAGGCCCTCCTCTCCCTTCTCCTCACATAAAAGTAACCTATATTTCCAAGTATTATCAGGAGTATTATCAAAAGGTGAACAACAGACTGAGCATCCATACCAATGGTTGCCGTTCTTCTGCCTGTTGGTATCCCATTCCTCTCAAGCAGTTCCTCGTATTCAGCAGCACCCTTGAGTCCTCCAAGCATACCAACGAACTGGCCTGTCTGGAGGTACGGGTAATACTGGGCCGCACTCACTGCTGTTGTTCCACAACCTATTCTGCAACCATACCTCTGGTATGCATAGGCAACCCATGATGCAGGGATAGAACTCCCAGAAAGGTCAACCACAATCCCTATCTTCTCGTAGTTATCAACATGCATGGTCAAGGGCAGTGTATCCAGCCTGTTCCCGAAGTAATCGTTCCCGAATGTTCCCTGGATGGATTCACCAATGGAGAGTATCACAAGGGAAAGTCCTGGGACATAACCCAGGAAAACATAATCCTTTCCATACACTATATCAGGAAAATCTGTCTTTGCCATATCAATTGCCATTTTTGCCATACCAACAAACTGTGGATACAATCCACCATACACTATGATTGGTATCTTCTTTGCAAAGCAGTGCCTTATGATTGCCACACCCATTGGCAGGAGTTCTGGCATTGTTGACGGGTCAAAATCAAAGGATAAGAAAACAGCCTTATCCTCACCCTCCATTCTATCTATGTAATCATACAATTTTTTGACAGGTGGGGTTATATGGGTGGGAAGACCAAGAGGCTTCAGAAGGGGAATAACCACTGCAATCCACACCACAAGGAATACCCATCTCCTATCTATCTTCAAAAACCTATCCCAGAAACCCATCACTCACCCCCTAAGTAACTTCTCTCAATACCAAGGATTATTTTCATGGATGTAGCAATCATACCAAGACCAACACCAATCATAATCCCCCTCTGTGCAGCCATGTTGGGATACATGAGAATCCACTCAACCACCTTGGGTAGTCCCTTCCACATGGAGGCACCTAAAGGAACCCTTCCGAGCATCACAATAGTTGCAGTAACAAGGAGGAGTGTTGCCTCCATTGTTCTTGCCTTGAATGCCCTGAATGCAGCAGAGGCAATGAAAAAGGCGAGCAGTGAAAACATAGTAGCCTGTAACGGTGCAAACATGTAGTTGTAAAGGTCGTCAAAGTTGAAGTATTTGTATATAAAATGTCCAATACCACCAGGTATCCTGTCACCAAAACCCGCAAGGAGCATGAAGAAAACTCCAACAAAGGCAACAACAGATGCCCACCATCCTTCCTTTCTCCTCTTTATCTTGTTTATGTGGTACAAACCAAAACTCCTCCATGCAAACACATAGAAAAATATGGAAATAATTATGAGCCACTGCTGAACCATAATCTTGTAAAATTTCTGGGAGATTGGATGGGGGATGAAGTACTGTATCATCATCAACAATCCCATTGTGAATGCTATGACCAGTGGAAAGGTTCTTCTCATCCCTTATTGTCCTCCTTATATGGTTGCAAACATTTTCAGAACAACGTCTATATTGAGTAAGGAAAGGATGCTACCAATAAAAGCAAGTCCCATAAGTATTGCCTTTCCCCAGTCCTGTGCCTTTATTGAACCGACAAGTTTTGGGTCTCTTGAAAGATAGGCACTTGCTGCATAGAGTTCCTCACCCATGATTGTATAGTCACATGCTGTTATGAAGAAGGGTAACTGTGCAACTGCATCTGTCCCAGCAATCTGGATTGCACCTGTCATATTACCTGTCTCTGCAAGGATGAGGGATTCTGCATAGAACATACCTATGAACAGGTTTGTTGCAGGTCTCTCCCTTACCATTATACCATCAACACCTGCTGCATATGCAAACTGTGAATCACTCAGGAAGAAAACATTCTCCCTTTTAAATGCATCGGGTCTTCCAGCCTCTGTGTATGCCTCCTTCACCACCTCCTGTGCAACCATGGTAACTATTGGGTCTCTGTTTGGAACAATGATGGGTGTGTCGTATTCTGCGGCCTTCTTTGCAACAGGTGAGAGTATGTTTATTGAGGCAATCGTGGCAATATCACTCAAACCTGAAAGCCCTGGAACATACAGTATGGGCTTTCCCATCTCTGTTGCCCTTCCAACTGCCTCTTCAAGGTGGTCAAGACCTGCTATCCTCCTTATAAATAGTTCCCTTCCCTTTGCTGCCTGTGTGAAGTAAACAAGGAGGAAAAAGTATATTGCTATGGCAAGTAGTGTGTTTATTTTGTTCTTTTTGAACCATTGTGGATATGATACCACTGGTGGTGCTGGTATGGAGAGGTCTGAATATGAACCATCAATCCCAACACTCCGAACAGCGTATTCGTATTTAACACCATCCTTTATACCTATGGAGTTTACAAATGAATTCCTTCCCCTGGCCACATAGGCAACCTTCCTGAATTCCTCCTCCCCCACCTTCCTCCTGAATATCTCATACCCCTTTAGAAGGGTATCTGATACAGATTCCCATTCAATAACAATTGCGCCACCGCCATCATTCGGCCTGTCATAGGCTCTTACATAGGAAGGTGGTTCAAGCAGTCCGATGATTAAAAGTATCAGCATATCACCTTATTAACAGAAAAATTTTTTTTGTCAAGGGATTTTTTGACATTTTTTTTCTTTGGGGTAAATTTAATACAATGGATAAACAATCTATAATAAGGATACTTGCATCAGCAGGAGGGGGAAAGACCTATGCCCTGTCTCTGAGGTATATATCCCTCTTGAAATCCAACCCCGACCTCCTTCCCCACATTCTTGGAATAACATTCACAAACAAGGCAGCAAATGAGATGAAGGAGAGAATACTATCACTCCTGAAGGAAGAGGCATTGAAAGGCTCAAGGGAATCAGGGTTGATAGTCGAGAGGATACTTGATAATTTCAGTGATTTCTCAATAAAGACCATTGACAGTTTCATGAACTCAATATTGAAGTCCTTTGCCCTTGAACTCCATATCCCTCCTGATGCAGAGATTGTGGTGGATGAGGAATACTACAAAAAACTTGCATACGAAAAACTCATAAGGAGGATTGAGGAGAGAGAAGACATAAGGGAACTATTCATGAACATGATTGATTTCTTAACCGGTCACGAGATTTCTTCTTCCTGGAAACCATGGGAGTATCCTGAGGAACATCTGAGATACCTGCTCAACCAGGTTAACTCAAGAGGGATTGAGGTGGTGGAGCCAGAATACAATGAGCCTCCACAGGAAAACCTCAAAAACCTTTCAGAAGATGAATTGACCAGGTTTAAGGAGTATAAGTTTGCCACCTACCTTGCAAGGCTCTTCCATCATTATCAGGACGAATTAAAAAATGTAAAGGAGGAACTCAGGATAATCCTTATATCAGAACTCGCCAGGGAGATATACAGGGTGGTGCATTCTGAAACATCCATTCCATTCATCTATTACAAACTTGGTGAGAAATTCCTGCATTACCTGATAGACGAATTTCAGGATACAAATATCCTCCAGTGGATAAACATACTCCCCTTGATTGAGAATGCACTCTCACAGGGAGGCTCCCTTTTCTATGTTGGTGACCCGAAACAGGCAATATACCAGTGGAGGGGTGGAGAGGTGGAACTCTTTGATATGGCATATGAGGAGTTTGAATTTGTCGGGAATAACAGGATTTCAAAAAACTTAAACAAAAATTACAGGAGTAAAAAAACAATCCTTGACTTTGTCCTCAATATCTTCTCCCTTGATAAAATAAAAAGTATAGTTGGGGAAGAACATTTTGAAAATCTGGAGTCATTTTATGATGAGGAGAAGATATTACAGGTTCCTGGAAAAGAGGAACTGGAAACAGGGGGATATGTCAGGGTGGATGTCTTTCCTGACACAAGACAAAGAAAGGCAGATACCTTTATAAAAGATGCTGTGGTATCAAGGGTAAAAGACATTCTCAAACGCTGGAAAAGACGTGATGTTGCCATTCTTGTCAGGGATAACAGGGAAGGAACAACTATTGTTGAGTGGCTCAATTCAGAGGGGATTCCTGTATTGTCTGCTGAATCCCTACATATAGGGAAAAATCAAATTGTAAGGGAAATTATATCCTTTCTGCGCTTCCTGAACTCACCAGTGGACGATACCAGTTTCCTTCTCTTCATAACAGGCAGGATTTTTACAACCATAGTAATTGACAGAGATACTATACTTGAATGGGCAATGAATAGAAGAAATGGGATTCCCTTATATATCCAGTTCAGGGAAGACTTCACAGAATTATGGGAAGAATTTATTAACCCTGTTTTCATACTTGAAGGTTATGTCCCTGCTTATGAGATTGTATCTGAATTGATATCATTGTATGGTCTTTACTCAAAGGAGGAATTTTCTGAAGACATTGCATTCATTGAGACCCTGCTTGATACAATACACAAACTGGAAAAAACAGAGGGAAACTCCATAACTGCCATACTTGACTGGTGGGACAGAACAGCGGAGGAGAAAACCCCTTCAATCACCCTTCCTGAAAACATTGATGCTGTTCAGGTTCTCACAGTGCATAAGGCAAAGGGTCTTGAATTCCCCGTTGTGTTCATACCATACACAGTACATACATCCCCCGGAAGAATGGACAAACTTATAAGTGTTGATACTGAAAAGGGAAAGGGTTTCATCAGAAATACATCAAAAACAAGGAAAATGGACAGTAACGCGGAAGAGGCATTCAGGCAGTATCTATCAAAGGCAATATTCTCTGAAATAAATTTATTCTATGTTGCAACAACAAGGGCAAGGGAGGAATTGCACATCTTCTACCATACGGGAAATATTTCCAGTTCTCCCAAATATATACTGAATAAACTGTGGAGTTACATTCTGCTTGCCTCACTTGGTGGAGAGGACTTTGAAAGTGGAACACCTTTAAGGGGTGGAAAAGGGGAAGAGTTGCCTTTCATAAAGCCCGTAAGGACACACGGTGGAGAGGAACTCAAAGCGAAAATCCTTTTGAGGAAACAGAAATGGGAGAAAACTTATCCAGAACCAGAAGTAACTGGAATACTGTTCCACAGAATAATGGAATTAAGTGATAAATTCCAGAGGGATGAAATCATGATGAACCTTGAATTCGTGCTCAGGGAAAGCCTTCCAGAAAAAATAAGGGTGATTTACAGAAAAAAACTGATTGAACTGATTGACAGATTCCTTGATATAGAAGGATTCAAGGAATTGCTGTCAGATAAAAATGAAAGGGAAATCTGGGGGCATGATGGTGAAGGGCTCCTGAGGATTGACAGAATAGACCTTTTTGAAGACCACATAAACATCATTGATTATAAAACAGGTGAGGAAGATTATGAGGCAGAGGAACAGATGGAAAGATATAAGACCTTTATAAGGTCAATGTATCCAGACATAGAGGTGAAGGGATACATAGTGAATGTTCCATT
>QNDZ01000046.1 GCA_003646055.1 bacterium | reverse complement strand
TCATATCTTGAAACACCAGGTGTGGAGGCCTCAACAGGCTCCCTGGGTCAGGGTTTATCCATTGCCAATGGAATTGCACTTGCGGGAAAGATTGATAAGAAGGATTACCATGTTTATGTCCTGCTCGGTGATGGTGAGATTGAGGAAGGGGAGATATGGGAGGCTTCCATGTCTGCACACAGATTTGGTCTTGATAACCTCACTGCAATCCTTGACAACAACAACCTCCAGATTGATGGAAGTGTTGACAGAATTATGGATCCATATCCGCTTGAGGATAAGTGGCGTGCCTTTGGATGGCATGTGATTTCAATAAATGGGCACTCATTTGACGAGATACACGAGGCATTTGAAGAGGCACTTAAAACAAAGGGGAAACCCACCATGATTATTGCGCATACCATCAAGGGCAAGGGGGTTTCCTTCATGGAGAATAATTACAAATGGCACGGGAAGGCACCAGACAGAGAACTGGCAGAGAAGGCGCTGAAAGAACTCTCATGATGTCAATGAGAGAGGCTTATGGAAAGACCCTTGTTGCACTTGGCAGGGAGAGGGAGGATATTGTTGTACTTGATGCAGACCTTGCTGAATCCACAAAAACAATAATGTTTGCAGAGGAGTTTCCTGATAGGTTCAGGGATATGGGGATTTCTGAGCAGGATATGATGTCCACTGCTGCAGGGCTTGCACTTGCTGGAAAGACTGTTTTTGTAAGCAGTTTTGCAATGTTTGCTGCTGGTAGGGCATACAATCAAATCAGGAACAATATCTGTTATATGAACCTGAATGTAAAGATAGTTGCTACACATGGTGGTATATCTGTTGGTGAGGATGGTTCAAGCCACCAGGCACTTGAAGACCTCTCACTTATGAGAGGGCTTCCAAACATGAGGGTGATAGCCCCATCTGATGCAAGACAAACAGAGGAGGTGATAAGGTTTGTTGCAAAGGAGCCCGGGCCATTCTATGTGAGGCTTGTGAGACCAAAAGCACCTGTTCTTTACCAGGAGAATGCCTTCACCTTTGGAAGGGTAAATAAACTCAGGGATGGGAATGATGTATCAATCTTTGCACATGGGCTCCTTGTATCAATTGCCCTTGAGGCTGCAGAGGTTCTCAAGATGCGTGGCATTTCTGCAAGGATTTATGACTCACCAACCATAAAACCTGTTGATAAAGAGGCAGTCATTGAGGCTGCAGAAGAAACTGGAAGGATTCTCGTGGCAGAGGACCATTCCATCACAGGTGGCCTGGGAAGTGCAATTGCTGAAACGGTTGTCCGATACAAACCCATTCCCATGGACTTTGTTGGTGTTGAGGGTTTTGGTCAATCAGGAACACCTGAGATGCTTTTCAGGATGTATGGTTTAACCTCTTTCCACATTGCAGATAGAGCGGAGGCTCTCCTTGATAGAGATTAAGAATGTAAGCAAGGTCTTCCAGAAGAACTGGTATGCACTGAGGGATGTTAGTTTGAAAATAGAGAAGGGTGAATTTGTGTTTATCATTGGTCCATCTGGTGCAGGAAAGAGCACCCTTTTAAGGCTTATATATATGGACATTTTACCTGATATGGGTGAGGTGATTGTTGCAGGTTATTCCTCAAACACCATTAGGAGGCACGAGATACCAATTTTAAGGAGAAAAATCGGTGTAATATTTCAGGACTTTAAACTATTGAAGGATAAAAATGTGTATGAGAATGTGGCATTTGCCCTTGAGGTTACTGGAACACCCAGGAGGAAGATTAAGGAACTTGTTCTGAAGGCACTGGCAGATGTTGGTATATCACACAAGAGGAATGCATTCCCATATCAACTTTCTGGTGGTGAACAACAGAAGGTCTCCATAGCAAGGGCGCTTGTGAGGGAGCCGTTTATCCTTCTTGCCGATGAGCCAACAGGGAATATTGACCCGGAGGGTTCAAAGGAGATACTTGAACTTTTGAAGGAGATTAACACAAAAGGTACAGCGGTTGTTATGGCAACCCACCAGGTTGACCTGATAAAGTATTTCCCCAGAAGGGTTGTGAAGATAGAGGAGGGAAGGATAGTGGAGGATACAGGTGTTCGTCCTTAGAGAGGCTTTGATAGGGCTAAAAAGGAACGGGACAGCAAGCATGATTTCCATAGGTGTCATGTTCTTTTCTCTCCTGCTTCTGGGTATCTTCCTCATAGTTACCTTTAATCTTTTTGGGGTTATTAAGATTGCTCAGAGTAAGGTTGAGATAGATGCCTTCCTTGTTGATGACATAGATTCAACAGCAGTCAAGGAATTGAAGGGAAAGATAGAAAAGATAGTTGGTGTAAAGAGCGTTGAATTTATCTCAAAGGAGCAGGCACTGAAGGAGATTCAGGAGGAATTGAAGGATGTTCCAGACCTCCTTGAAGCACTTGAAACAAATCCACTCCCTCCATCGTTCAGGATAAAGGTTGAGGAGGGATACAACAATGCAAGGGATATATCTGACATTGCCAAGAAGATAGGGATGTTCAAAGAGGTGGAGGATGTTAAGTACGGCAGGGAATGGGTTCCAAGGCTTGATAAACTTGTGAAGATTCTATTCCTCTTTGACATCCTTGTAGGATTCATAATCAGTATTGCATCAATATATGTCACGTCCAACACCATCAGGCTCACGGTTATTTCAAGGAAGGAATCCATAGAGATTATGAGGCTTGTTGGTGCCACTGACAGGATGATAAGGGCTCCCTTTATACTTGAGGGTATCATACAGGGGATGATAGGAGGCGCCATTTCTGCTGGAACCCTTTATGGGTTATACATTCTTTCTTCAAGGTTCGTCTCCTACTATTTCCCCCAGAATTACATCCTTGCAGGCCTTGTCCTGTTTGGAATGTTGCTCGGTTACATAGGGAGCAGAAACGCAGTGAAAACCTATCTAACTGGAGGTGAAATTTGAAGTTACTAAAATTTAAAGGTGGTGTTCATCCGCATGACCATAAAGAACTCTCAAAATCATCCCAGATTATGCCTGTGCCAGCACCAGAGTTTGTTTATGTTCCCCTTTCACAGCACACAGGTGCACCTTCAAAGCCCATAGTGGAGAAAAAGGCACAGGTCAAGAAAGGCACGAGGCTATCAGAACCTGTTGGGTTTGTCTCCGTTCCTGTCCATTCACCTGTATCTGGAACAGTGATGGGAATAGTTCCTTATTACCATCCCCTTGGAAAGAAGATGGACGCAATAAAAATCAAGGTTGAGGGGGATGAGATTGAAGATGGGATTGGCGAGGAGAGGGACTATTCCAATATGAAAAAAGAGGAGATGATTGAGGCCATAAAGATGGCAGGGATTGTGGGACTGGGTGGTGCTGCGTTTCCTACCCATGTGAAACTTTCTCCACCACCTGACAAGCCCATTGACACTGTGATTATCAATGGTGCAGAATGCGAGCCTTACCTCACATCGGACTACCGCCTGATGCTTGAAAGACCCGACGACATCATCAAGGGCACTGAAATCATAAGACGGATTTTGAACCCGAAGAGGGTTGTTATAGGGATTGAGGATAATAAGCCAGATGCAATTCAGATTTTAAGAGAGAAAGTAGATGGGACAGGGATTGAGGTCGTTTCCCTTCCAGCAAGGTATCCACAGGGTTCTGAAAAACAACTGATATATGCGATAACAGGAAGGAAGGTTCCTGCTGGTGGGCTTCCCTTTGATGTAGGCTGCTATGTCCAGAATGTTGGGACTGCCATTGCAATATACGAGGCATTGAGGTTTGGTAAACCCCTTTACGAGAGGGTTGTTACAATCACAGGAGGGGTGAACAAACCGGGTAATTTTCTTGTACCCATAGGAACACCTGCATCCCATGTGATTGAACAGGCTGGTGGTGTGAAGGGAGAGGTAGGGAAGATTATCTTTGGTGGTCCAATGATGGGACTTGCCCAGATAACGGATGCGGTTCCTGTTATTAAAGGGACAAGCGGAATACTCATCCAGTTAAAAAATGAGGTTCACATAGAGGATGTCTATCCATGTATTAGATGTTCCTCATGTGTAGATGTCTGTCCAATGGGGTTGATGCCAAACATGATGGAAATGCTTATAAATGCCGGGAAGTATGAGATGGCTGAGAAGATGGGGCTGATGTTCTGTATTGAATGTGGGTGTTGCTCATACGTATGTCCTTCAAAGAGACCACTGGTTCATACGTTCAAAATGGGTAAAAGGGAAGTTCTGAAAAGGAGGAAGAAATAATGTATATATCCTCATCTCCCCATATAAGGAAAGACTGGAATGTGAAGAAAATCATGTATGGAGTTGTGATTGCCCTCATGCCAGCATTCATTGGTTCTATCTATTTCTTTGGATGGAGGGCTGCGTATCTTACATTCCTCTCTGTTGTAACTGCTGTGCTTACTGAATATCTGTTCCAGAAGATAACAAAAAGAAAAATAACTGCCTTTGATGGGAGTGCAATAATCACAGGAATCCTTCTTGCCTTTAATATACCTGTTAAATCACCATGGTGGCTACCTGTTGTTGGTTCTTTCTTTGCCATACTCGTGGCAAAACAGTTCTTTGGTGGTCTTGGATACAACATATTCAATCCAGCACTTGCAGGAAGGGCATTTGTCATGGCCTCATGGCCACAGATAATGACAGGTAGATGGAGTGCACCCCTTCATGGTTCCATAAGCGGGATAGATGGCATTACTTCTGCAACACCGCTCAATCTCCTCAAACTCCATGCCACAGATCCTGCAGTTCTGTCAAGGATAAATTCACCTGAAATGCTCAAGAATCTGTTCATAGGGAATGTTGGAGGATGTATTGGTGAGACATCAGCACTCCTTCTCCTTATAGGTGCTATTTTTCTCTTTGTGATGAGGTATGCAGACTGGAGGATAAGTGTTGGATATATAGGAACTGTTTTTGTTGTTGCCTGGATATTCTACCTTACAGGTCTCACACCAGCAGGCCCACTGTTTCACATTCTCTCAGGTGGAGTGTTCCTTGGAGGGCTCTTCATGGCTACAGACATGGTCACTTCACCGGTCACACCTGCAGGCAGGTGGATATTTGGTATTGCAGGTGGTCTTATATGCATGCTCATAAGGGTATGGGGTGGTTATCCAGAAGGGGTTTCGTATTCCATTCTGTTCATGAACATGTTTGTTCCTCTCCTTGACAGGGTGAGACCAAAGTATCTTGGGGAGGTGAAGAAATGAAGGATATATTAAAGCCAACATTTGTTTTATTGATAACAGCCATGGTTGCGTCTGCCCTACTTGCAGTTGTCTATGAAAAGACATCACCTGAGATTGAGAAAAGGGCAAAGGAGAAACTCCTTGACAACCTTAAAACTGTTTTCCCTGTTGAAGGCGCAGAGTACAAACCCATTATAAAGGATACCCTCTGGTGTGTTGAAAAGGACGGAAAGAGACTGGGTATAATATTCGTTAATGGAATGAGGGGTTATGCAAGTGTTATAAAGGTGATTGTAGGAGTGGATACAACAGGAAAGATTGTGGGTGTGCACATACCAAAGGAAGGGCTTTCAGAGACACCCGGTCTGGGAATGAAGGTCACAGAACCCTGGTTTATGGAGCAGTTTAAGGGCAAGAGAGAAGAAGAGGTGAAACTGAAAAAGGATGGTGGAACCCTTGATGCAATCACTGCTGCCACAATATCTTCAAGGGCTGCAACAAATGCTGTGAGGTCAGGAATGGAGAAATACAAAAAATACCTGAAGGAAGAAGAAAAGAGCGAGAATGAATGGTATCATAAGCATCTTTCAGAGTTCTTCCCCGATGCAGAGATAGAAGAATGCGGTAATAATTTCTGGGTGGCTGTAAAGGATAATGAAACACTGGGGAGCATCTATCTCTCCTATGGGGAGGGGTACGGAGGAAAGTTTGGTGTCCTTGTTGCTGTGAAGGATGGAAAAATCAAGGATATTTATATACAGTCCCCTGATGAGGGATTTCCTGAAACACAGGAGTTTGGTTGCAAGGTGAGGGAGCACACATATCTCAAGAAATTCATAGGGATAAGTCCAGATGAGGCAGGGAAGATTGATGATGTTACAGGTGCAACCATAACCTCAGAGGCCGTGAAAAAGGCCGTTGTTTCTGGATACAAAAGGGTGGGAGGTGAATGATGTTCAAGACATTCTTTGAGGGAATTGTTAAAAATAACCCTGTGCTTGTGCTGGCAATAGGGTTGTGTCCAACACTTGCTGTTTCAACCTCTGCATTCAACGCACTGGGTATGGGTGCAGCAGTGATATTCGTTCTCACCTTCTCAAACCTTATTGTTTCATCTTTCAGAAAGGTGATTCCGGATAGTTTGAGAATCCCCATATTCATTATAGTTATCTCAACCTTTGTAACCATCGTTGACTATGTGATGAAGGCATACCTTCCAGGGCTTTCAAAAAACCTTGGTGTTTTTGTTCCGTTGATAGTTGTAAACTGCATTATACTTGGAAGGGCTGAAGGGTTTGCATACAAAAATCCTGTTGGAAAGGCAATCCTTGATGGACTTGGAAGTGGAATTGGATTCACACTTGCCATTTTCATTATGGGAACCATAAGAGAGATTCTTGGACAGGGAACCTGGATGAGCATTCCCGGTGGTTTTGAAGGGTTCAAAGTTCTTGGGCAGGGCTTCCTGAATTACCCTGTTCTTTTTATGATACTCCCTCCCGGTGGTTTCCTTGTCATAGCCTTCCTCATGGGAGGCATGAGATACTTTGAAGCAAGGAGGTCCGCATGAGTCTATTCCTTCTATTCTTATCAGCGTTTCTTGTTAACAATATTGTTTTAATGAGATTTTTGGGGCTGTGCCCATTCTTTGGTATATCTTCAAAACTGGACACGGCAGTTGGTATGGGCATGAGTGTTATCTTCGTGATGGTTCTTTCAAGCGTTATCACCTGGTTTCTATACCAGTATATACTTATGCCACTGAACCTTGTTTTCCTGAGGACAGCGGCATTCATACTCGTTATTGCCTCCCTTGTCCAGTTCCTTGAAATTTATTTCAAAAAGGCGATACCAGGTCTCTACTCTGCACTCGGTATATTCCTTCCCCTGATTACAACAAACTGCGCAATCCTTGGTGTTGCCTTCCTCAACATAGACTATGGGCATTCTCTGATTCAGACACTTGTGTATTCCATTGGTGTATCACTGGGCTTCACACTCGCACTTGTACTCATGGCGGGTATAAGGATGAGGATTGATAATGCACCTGTCCCTGATGCAATGAAGGGGCTTCCCATAGCATTTATCACAGCAAGCCTCATGGCACTTGCATTCCTTGGATTTCAGGGCTTCCTTGGCCTTTCTTTGTGATTGTTGAAGAAATAGGCTGGTCAGTAAAAAATCACCTCCGGGAAAGGATGATACTCCCACCCTACCCGGGGGTGCTTTTGATTTTGAACAGCCTCAGGGAGAAAAGACCCCTTGTTCTGATAGTGGATAGGAAGGAGAAGGAAAGGGTCTGGGAAGACCTGAGTTTTTTCTTTAAAAAACCTGTGATATATTACAGGGAGAATAAGGAAGAGATTGGAGGAGTTCTGGAGGAAGGGAATTTTGATGTCCTTGTCCTTTCCCCTGAGGACCTTGAGGATGAAGTGCCTCTGATGAGGGTAAAAACAATTAAAGAGGGAGATAGTATTGATTATGATGGTCTGCTTGAATACCTTGTAACAGGGGGATATGAGAGGGTTTCAAGAACCCTTGAAAGGGGTGAATTCAGCGTTCGTGGGTTTATCATAGATATTTTCCCATTCCATATGGATGAGCCTGTGAGGATTGAACTTGAGGACGAGAGGGTTATTTCCCTGAGGATTTTCAATCCATTTAACCAGAGAACCAGGACATTTATAAAGAAAGTATCAATTCCAGCCTCTAAAACTGATTCAAAGAGACTTACAGAAATGTTGAGGAGATACTTTGTGGTCTCACAGGAGACCCATGGCCTGACACCAGAACTTCTTCTTACACCCACCGGTAATACAATTCCATTTGAACCCTCACCCCTCTTTGGAAGAGACCTATCAAAACTTCGGAGTTTTCTGAAGGCACATTACTCCTGGAGACTCATTCTTTCTCTTGAAACACCTGGAGAGATAGACAGAATGAAGGATTTGCTGGAAGATGATTTCCCCGGGATTGAATACATTGAAGCCCATCTCTCACGTGGATTTATACTTTTAGAGGAAGAGTGTGCAGTAATTACAGAGTCAGATATTTTCGGGATAGTAAGGAGAAAGAGGGAGAAGCCAGTTATCCCTGTTACTGGAATTGAGGAATTCACGGAAGGAGATTATGTTGTCCACGATGATTTTGGAATAGGAATATTTGAAGGATTGAAGACAATAAAAATTCATGACCAGTTGATAGAGGGGTTGAGTATTAAATATGGTAAGGGGGATAGGGTTTTTGTGCCTGTTGACAGGTCATACCTTGTCAAGAGGTATGCAGGTGGAGAGAAGCCTGTTATTGAACCCCTTTCAAAGACAAGATGGGAGAGGAAGAAGGAGAAGGTAAAGGAAGACCTGAAGAAGATTGCGGGTGAGATGTTAAAACTCTATGCCATGCGTAAGGCATCAAGGGGTCATGCATTCAGCAGGGATACCCTGTGGCAAAAGGAACTTGAGGCACTCTTTCCATATGAAGAAACAGATGACCAGTTGAAGGCCATAGAGGAGATTAAAAGGGACATGGAGGCCGAATACCCCATGGAGAGGCTTCTCTGCGGAGAGGTTGGATTCGGGAAAACAGAGGTTGCCATCCGTGCATCATTTAAGGCGGTTATGGATGGTAAACAGGTTGCCATACTTGCTCCAACAACAATCCTTGCTGAACAGCACTATATAAGGTTCAAAGAGAGAATGGAGAGATTCCCTGTAAGGATAGAGTTGCTTTCAAGATTCACAAAATCAAGGGAGAAGGAGATAATAGAGGGCATAGGAGAGGGTAAGGTGGATATTGTTATTGGAACCCACAGGCTTCTCTCAAAGGACATTCAATTTAAAGACCTTGGACTTCTCATTGTTGATGAGGAACAGAAATTCGGTGTTAAACAGAAGGACAGACTGAAACAGCTCAAGGTGAATGTGGATTACCTTGCCCTGAGTGCAACACCCATTCCAAGAACGCTTCACATGGCACTTTCTGGAATGATGGACCTTTCGCTTATTGAGACTCCACCACCTGGAAGGCTCAGCGTTGTTACAGAGGTTATACACTGGGAGAACGAGATTATAAGGGATGCGGTTATGAGAGAGATTGAAAGGGGTGGACAGGTTTTCTTTGTGCACAACAGGATTGAGACCATTGATTCAATTGGAGAGAAATTGAAAAAGATTTTGCCTGGATTGAGGATTGAGATTGCCCATGGCAGAATGCCCTCCTCAAAACTTGAGAAGATAATGGTTGATTTTATACAGAAGAAGTTCCACCTGCTTCTTTCAACAGCAATCATTGAGTCAGGGCTTGACCTCCCAGATGTTAACACAATCATCATAAATAATGCCCACCGATTCGGGCTCAGTGACCTTCACCAGTTGAGAGGAAGAGTGGGGAGAGGGTTAAAGAGGGGATTCTGTTACCTGATAATCCCGAGAGGGGTATCTCCTGAAGGCTTGAGGAGGATTTCAGCCATAAAGGCATTCACCCATCTTGGCTCCGGTCTGAAGATTGCTCTGATGGACCTTGAAATGAGGGGTGCTGGAACAGTTCTTGGACCAAAACAGAGTGGATTTATGAAGTCGGTTGGATATGACATGTATCTGAGACTCCTTGATGAAGCAGTAAGGGAACTCAGAGGTGAAAGAATTGTTAAAAAGGTATTCTGTGAGATTCAACTCTTCAACCCTCCTATGGTGCCATACCATTATGTTTCAAATCCAGATGAAAGGTTGTCAATATACAGAAAGGTTGCCTCTTCAACAAAACCTGAACAACTCAAAAAGGTGATGGATGAGGTGAGGGATATGTATGGAAGGTTCCCTGAGGAGATGGAGCGATTCTTCTACTGGGCAGGAATCAGGATATCTGCATCGGAAGCAGGAATTCTTAAAATAAAGGAGATTGATTATGGGTACAGGATATATCTTGGAACCGAAATTTCAGGTGATGATATAAGAAGGATTGTGAAGAAGATAAAAGGAACCCGATTCAATTATGGAGAGAACCTGAGTATTGATGTTCCTGAAGACCATCTGGAAGCGTTAATAGAAATTCTCAGAAGTAAAGGAACATAAGGGTATCTGATTTTCAATTAGCAGGGATATGCCTATACCACTATGTGTATGACCTTTTCCATCAGGGTTGAATTTAAAGTTGACAAATGAAGGAAAATGTTTTAAATTTATATATAAGAGATAGATATGATGATTAATAAGGCCTGTAAAACCAATCAATCTGGATTTGTCTATGATGTTTTTATAACAATTATCAGCCTCTGGAATAATTGCGAATATCATCAATTAATCAGGTTCTGGAGGGGGTTGTTATGATCTGGAACAG
>QNDZ01000045.1 GCA_003646055.1 bacterium | reverse complement strand
CCAATAACAGGTTTTGTTCTATCAATATTTGCTGCAATCATCGGGCTTAAACTCTCCACTGTGGTTCAAGTCCCTGAGGGTGCATTAAGGATTGGAAACCCTCTTATTTTTTCATTCATTTCTCATTTTTTCTTCAAATCCATTCCACAGGGTATGGATGTTTTGCTGCACCCTGTTGCCTTTGCAGGATGGCTGGGATTTTTTGTTACAGGATTAAACCTTCTTCCAGTGGGGCAGCTTGATGGAGGGCACATACTCTATGCCTTCTTTCCACGGATACACAGGATAGTCGGTTACATATTCATTGCTGTTCTATTTGCCCTGAGTTTTATCTGGCCTGGATGGTTGGTCTGGGCTTTTTTACTTCTTTTATTCATTGGGGTCAAGCATCCACCACCAATGGATACAGTGGGAGGACTTGATAATAAAAGAATTATTATTGGCTGGTTAAGCCTGCTTATCTTTGTCCTTACCTTTATTCCAGTTCCCTTTATGTGATTACTTTCTCAGGGTGTTGAGTGCAGCAACAGCAACACCTATTTGATATACAATCAGGGCAAGGTCTTTCAATGTGTCAAACAGGGTCTTCTGGACAGGAGACTTTCTTGGTACAACAACTGTATCACCAGGTTTTAGTTTTCTAACCCTCTTTACAGACTCGCCTGATGCCCTTACCACGTATGTTGCCCTTCTGTCAGCATCAGGCGTGAATCCACCTGCCATTTCAATCACATCTTTAATTTTGAGCCCTTTTCTGTAAAGAACACCTGTTGGATTGTACACTGCGCCTATAATCTGGACCGTGGATGGGATTTTTGGAATGTAGATGGAGTCCCCTGCTTCAAGAATTATATCAAGCCCAAGTTTTTCTGGAAGTGCAACCCTTCCAGATAGCCCTTCCTGGGAAACACTCTTGATAAGCTGGAGTTGCTGGTTGATAATATTCTGCTTCACCTGTGCTTCTTGGGGTTGTAGACTCTCCCCAAGGAGTGAGGACTGGCTCACAATGAGTTCCTTCTTTGCAGTGGTAATAAGTTCTTTTGTTGCCTTTTTTTTCATTTCTTTAACGGATTTTCTCTCCAGCACCACACCATCAAGGTATGCGTTGGGTGTGAGGCCACCTGCCCTTTCAATCAACGACCTGAGCGTTTCCTTTCCCCTCAATGCATACTTTCCTGGATATTTTACTTCTCCTGAAATTATTACGACATCAGGTTTTACCTTCTGGTTTTTGATAATAAGGTTATCACCTATCTGGAGGGGAAGGTTCAGCCCTTTGTCTGTGGTAAGGTCAACAGGAATGATTGAATATGTTCCATCTTCCATATTTTTTCTCAGCAGTTCAGCATTGTCCAGCCTTGCAGTTGGTAGGGGTATTCCTCCAAAGAGAAGATCTCCAGTGGTCATACCTGGCAGGAGTTTGTATGTCCCAGGTTTTTTAACTGCACCGTACAGATATACATTTTTTGCAGGTTTTGTCTCATCAATGGAGAAAACAAGGATGCTATCCCATTCCATCAGTTTGAATGTATCATAGGAAGGGGAGGTCAAGACACTTTCTACATTGAAAGGTATAATAGAGTACAGACTATCACTTACGTACCTCAGGATTTCTCCCCTCTCCATGTAGGTGTCTTCCTTGATTTTTGACCTGATTAGCAGGCTCTTTAAGGTAGTCTTTTTATCCAGAGCAAATACACCAGGATAGTAAACATTTCCACCCACATAAACGAATGCCCTTCTTCTCCTTGCAATGGGGTCTATTTTGAAGAAGTCTCCATCTGATGGTTTAAGATTTTTTATAAGTTTTTTAAACTCACTGTATGAAGAAAAGTCCTTCTCATATATTATCCTTTTATTGTGGTTTTCTATGCCTTCAATAGTGATGTGGCCAACATAGCCTTCAGGTAGCAGCCCCCCAGCCATCCTGAAGACATCAGATGCGGTTTCGTAAGATTTTAATTCATATATACCTGGTCTAACAACTGCTCCACCCACAGCAACGGTTTTCCCGATAGGAGGGACAAATATAATGTCTCCGTCGTTGAACTGAATATTCTTTACAGACTTTCCCTTCACAAAATAGTCATAAAGGTCAACATAGATAGTGGTTCCATCCCTTCTTATGATTTTAATCCTTCTAAGGGAGCCCTTCTTTGTTGGTCCACCACCAAGGTATAGTGCGTATAAAATTGATGAAAGGGGTGATACAGGATAATTACCTGGGGCGTACACCTCTCCTGTAAGGAAGATATTTACTTTTCTCAAGTTGGTGAGTGTAACATCAACGTTTACATTGGAATATTCTGTCATTACTGCCTTTTTAATTTTATCTCTTGCTTCACTGTACTTTAATCCTGCGATATTTAGTGTTCCCACACCCGTTATAAAAATTTTGCCTTCATTGTTAACAACCAGATTCTCTGTTTTTTCCATTGTTCCCCAGATATTCAATGTGAGGGCGTCACCTGGTCCAATGATGTAGTTGTCCGTTGCCATTACACCGGGTTGGGAATAGGAAGCAAGATTCCAGTAAAAGTGATTATAACCAAATTGCTTGAGATCCAGAGTTAATGTATCTACAAATTTTTTTGTTGTCTTTGTCCCACCAAACATTGTGGAGTCAATGGTTATAGTTTGAGTTCTTATTTCAATGAAGGCAAGCCTGTAGTTGTTATACATCTTCTCAATCTCTGATTCTTCCATTTGCTTCTTAATAATGATGCTGTCTTTGATATTAACCGGTGTCTGAATTATGGTCTGTGTAGTCTGTGGTTGTGTTTTGGGGCGTCCCTTTATTCCCAGAGATTTTATGATATCTTCAGGTGTCTGTGCAAGTAGAAATATATATAACAATCCAAACATCCTACCTCCTTTTTTAGGATTTTACTTTATAAACCTGTTATGTCAATGGATTAAACACCATCCGGTCTGTAGGATTCTACAACCCTTTTATACCTTTTTAACTTTTTTCTATAAATTGCACCCTTTGCTGAGGTCAGGTTTCCCATGTAGAACCTCTGGAACAGTGAGATGGAGAAGATTATACCGGGAATATCCCTGTTTTTGATGCTTGTGTATCCAAGGTATAGTGAAAGAGCATTCCATACCATTGAAAGCAGTCCTGTTTTATATTCACCACACAGTAACTGGGTTCCACCCGGAAGCACAAAGGAAACATACCTCAAAGGGGATGCGTTCTTCAATTCATTAATTGCCTTTATCAATGGATGCTCATTGTCATCAATCAGTATTTTAAGATCCTCAAACTTCATTGTCTTTGCAAGAAGATAGATGTATCTGTCTTCAATGTCCTTATCTTCCTTAAGAAAATATGCCTTTCCATACCAGAACAGTGCATAATTGTAATCACCAAGTTTATAATACGAATCTCCAAGTTTCATGGCTGCATAAGGGTTTTGTGGCTCACGAAAGATTTCTCTTCTATACTCACTGGCAGCCCTGAAGTAATCTCCTGATGCAAATAAGGCGTCTGCAAAAGTAAAAATAATAAGGAGTATCAAAACACCTCCCCCTCTATTCCCTGTATGAATTTTTCTTTGACCATATTGTTGTACATATTAACAGCAATATAGGAACCAAAGATATCTCCAGCATAGAAAAATATTGAAAGTCCTGCAAATATATATGCCCCAGGTTTTTTGTTCTCCCTGTAAAATGAATAGGCAAAGTAGGACGTTGATGCAATTGTGAGAAGTGTGTATATCCCATCGCCAACCCGACCTGCATATATCCTTCCAAGACCCGGTACAATTGCAGAAAGGAGTGCACCTGTTACTGGCGATTTCATGCTGGGTGGTGAGAGATTTTTCATTCCAAGTTTTTTCAATCCCTCTTTGAATTTACCTTCCTGCAGGTCAATCAGCCCAAGTTTTTTATCCTTCCAGTATGCATAAACAGAGTCATACATTCCAGCCCTGTAAAAGAGGAATCCCATTGTCTCTTTATACAATGAATCCTTACTGATTACTGTTCTCATCACATCAATGGCATTCCCGTACAGCCCCTCACGTGTGTAGAGATAGACAATCCTGTATCTGATAGAGTCTGCATCAGGGTTGTAATAGAGGAACCTTTTATATTCAGTTATTGCCCTATAAGTATCTCCTTCCTTTTCAAGTGTGTGTGCAAATCTCAGGATATCCTTTGGTTGCATAACAACTGCAAGAAGCAGTATCATCTGAACCTCCATACATCCTCAGGTTTTTCAAGTATCTTTATCCCCCGTCCAGGAACAAACCCAGCCCTGTAGTATGTTGGAACATATGAGAAAGAGAAGGGGTGGCACCTTTCAAGCCTGTCTGCCGCCATGAGAATTCCCCAGAATGCTCCATAGGTGTCAATGGCCATAAAGGCAAAATGGGAGCATGAGGGTTCAAAATTGCACACATCCCCCTGTTGACCTGAGAGGAGTATCTGGTACAACCTTATGGATAATTTTTCAATCTCCTTCAATGGTATGAATTCCTTCATCTCTTTTTTTTCAATATGGATTGAGGGCACGGGTTCAACAGGTTTTACCATAACTGCCAGCAGGAAAATCACCAACCCTTCACCTCCACATCCTCTGGTATTTTTATGTGTTTCAGGGAATCAGGGAATGCATCAAGAAACTGCACATCTGTAAAGGTTACATCCTCAGTCAGAATGCCATTCTTTGTGTTAATCTGTGAATGAATCCTTGATGGAATATGTAATCCTTTACCTTCTCTGTAATCAGAATAGGTTGTTTTACCAACTTCCTTACCATTGTG
This sequence comes from bacterium, assembly GCA_003646055.1. Classification (GTDB taxonomy): domain Bacteria; phylum Hydrothermota; class UBA3072; order UBA3072; family B12-G15; genus B12-G15. Next base: position 5,765 of record QNDZ01000045.1, on the reverse strand, counting down.
GAGAATGAGAATCTCAATAAGTTTGTCCTTTAAGTTTTTCAGCACAACTGTTCCACCTTCTTCTTTTTTCCAGTAGGAAAGGGTCGTGTCCCCTTTTGACTTTTTCTTCAGGAATCTGAACCCATAGGTTGAGAGGTCAAACTCCTTCCCTGAACCAAGAAGTGCTCTGGACACAGGTAACTCCATTGGATTGAATTCGGAGAACAGGAATGCCTTCCTGTCATCAGGGTAATATAAGAGGAGTGTATCTCCTCTGAATGTAAAAATCTGATGCACAGGGTGTTTCACCTCTATGTAGATGTGGTCTTCCTGGTCAACATAGATAATCCCGCTTATTGTATCCTTCTGCACAGAGTTTGATATACTTATGTTTGCAAAAACTGCTGCTGAAAACATGAAAAGAATCATAGCCTTATCACCCACCTTTTGTAAAAGTTTTTCTCAAAGGGGTAGAGCGGTATCTCAAACCTGAACCGTTCACTTCCCAACCCGATGCTTATTTCCCTGTAAAGGTTGCCGTCCAGCCTTGCCATACGACCATATATTTTAAGCAGACCTCCATTTAATGCAACCTCAAAAAATTCCATACTTTCACCATGTATACCACTACCACTGTAATATGTGAATCCCCTTCCGTATGAAACACGCTCAGATAATGGGGTTGTTTCCCCTGAGAAAGGAAGGATAAGATTGTATGTATCAGGGAAGTAGGTGTTCCCTTCAAGATAGTAGTATTCATTCAGGGGTGGTGATGAAAACACCCTTGATTTTTCAATGTACAGGTTAATCCACTTCAAGGGATTCAATTCAATCCATCCAGTGTAACCTGCAAAATATCTGGAGTGCTGATTACCGAATTTTACCATACCACCAGATGAGAAGTCATACCCTTTGATGTGAAGAAATCCATTAAAATTGATTTCTATGATAAAATAATCCTCTAAATTATCCCTATCAAGGACTCTGGTTCCAAGGTTAAAACCGTATTTTTCAAAAAACGACCGGAATCTGTAATAAAGGTCAAATCCTTTATATCCAGTGTATTCCCTGTTTACATAGATGTAATTTATCCCTGCTCTTGAACCAACAGGTTCAGAAAGTGAAAAATATGTTTGAGCCCCTGAGATTAATGGAATGCGGTAAAACAGTGAGTTGTGTCTCAATCCCCCCTGGGTTGTATATCCACCAATACCAAATTTCCAGGTTGCACCAGATTTATAGATTAAGGGTGTCAGTGCCACTGTGAGTTTTTCCACATCAGGCACATCTGTTATCAGTTTTACACTTATATTTCTCGGGATTGAGTTGTTCCATTCATCTGTCTCAGATATGGTATTTTCAGGGTCAACAATAATCCTTGAAGGTTCAGAAGCAAGCGACAGATCCCAGGTGTTTATGATGGTATCCCTGAATGAGCCATTTTCAAAAATCCTTATCTTCACTGGATATTCCCACCCTCTCTTTATCCTGTAGATGGATTTGTTGTCCACCTGATTGATTTTTTCTATGGAGACATCAAATGTTTTCTCAGTGAACAGATACTCCCTGACAAACCTTGAAACCTTCTCCCCACCATACCATGAAACAAACCTGAGAAAGTCATTAACAGAGGGATGGAGCAATTTACAGTTTTCAAAATAATCCTGCATCATCATATTGAACCTATCTTCACCTAAAATTGACATGATATACTCAAGAACCTTCTTCCCCCGGTTATAGGAGAGCAGGTAATAATTCTTCATTCTGTATGGTTTTTTACCAATTATTGGTTCATGATATGGCTGATTTTCAAGTGAATACAGCATTATTTCAGAGCCTGTTTTGTAGTATTTCATAAGATAGGATTGCAAGCCTGAGAGTGAATCAGATGGATAATATGTGTTCATGTATCTGTCCTCTGTGAATGAGGCAAATGCCTCATCAAGCCATGCCTGGTCCATTTCATTGTTGCCCAGCATACCAAAGAACCATTGATGTGAGACCTCGTGTGCAATTACATCCTCAAGCAGAAGCCTGCTTATAAATGGCAGTTTCCCGATATTCCTGTTAATTATGACTATGTTGGGATATTCCATTCCACCAGCCTTTACATATCCATCAGCAACAACAAGGGAGGGATAGTCATACCTTCCATACCATCTATTGTATGTCTCCACCATCCTGGATGTTTTTTCTTCCATACCCTCCCACTGCTTTTCATCGCCTGGGAGCACAAGGACATAGATATCTGTTGAACCTGCATCTGCCTTTTTTATTATATAATCCTTATCAGCAACCCATACAAAATTATGAACCCTTTCAGCCCTGAAGGCCACCTTCCATCTTTCAGGAAGGCTGTCCATGTTTTCACCATTCATACGCTTTTCAAGAAAATTCAGGTAATTTTCATCACCAACAACCCTTCCTGTTCCCATGACCACATATCCAGAGGGCATATCAATTACGACATCAAAATCACCAAACTCATTGTAAAACTCACCATTACCCCTGTATCCATCTGTATGCCAGCCAGCGCTATCATAGACAGAAATCTGTGGAAACCAGTATGCCATTTCATAGTGTTTATCAATATGCCCCATCCTTGAGAAAAGGAAGGGTATCTTCTCCCTGAACTTGAGGTTTATCTTCACTACCCATCCAGGGAGAATGGGTTCAGGTAGAACAACAAGGGATACATCACCTGTATCTATGATTGTCTTTGCTGGCTCCCCCTCCATATAGAATTCTGTAATCCTTATCCAGCCCTCATTCTTTTTTGATGGTGAAAACTTCCTTCCCCTTCGCCTCATATCCTCTGCATACCTTGAGCCTTTTCTCATGCTGTTGAAGTATGTATTCAGATAGATGGTATCAAGGGGATTGGGTGAGTTATTCTTATAAACAATGTATTCTTCACCTGTGAGTATGTTCATTGAATCATCAAAGGAGACCTTTATGCTGTAATATGCATACTGCTGAAAGTATGAAAGGAACAGAAGAATCATTTTACCTCCTTCCAGGAAAGTCCTTTGGTTAAAGATATTACAATCCCTGATGGAACAACTGTGATGAACTGTGATAGATGGTAAACCACTGCATAGGCAAAGGCAAGGTCCTTCTGAACACCGCCTGAAACAAGGGCAATGGTTATAAAGTAGTGGAATGGGCCTATGTCACCAGGAGATGATGGTATTGTGATACCAAGGGTGAACAGGAATATGGCAAAAAGGGAAAGTGCCATATCAGGTCTTATACCCATCCCTGGCATAAGCACATATAACTGAAGGAAGGTGAAAAACCAGACAAGGCCAGTCACTATGAATGCCCTTAGTAAGACAGATGGTGAACCAATCACATCCAGTCCCTGTGAGAACTTCTCCAGAGAACACATTATCCTTCCAATCCATCCTCTGTAATCTTTCTGTGTTAGTTTTTCCCTGAACTGGTGCATTATCAGTATGCCTCCAAGCACCACGCATAGGAGGATGAGTGAACCTATTGAGATTTTTTTAACAACGGGAACCCTGGCCTTCAATTCAGGTGGGAGGAAGACCCCAAGAAGTAGAATGAAGGCAAGGTCAAGAATTCTTTCAACCACAACTGTTCCGAATACAACACCTTTTGAGATGTTCCTGTCCTCACCAGCAACATAGGACTTTACAATCTCCCCAAGTTTGCCCGGAAGTAGATAATTTACCATGTATCCAATCAGTTCAATGGAAAAGAGATAAAGGGATGGGATTTTTTTATACGGTGATAGGAGCATTGCCCAGCGCATACCCCTCAGATACATTGCAACAAATGTGAAGAGTACAGTCAGGATAAACCACAGAGGATTCAGGGACTTCAGATGCTCAAACACCTGTTCCCAGTTAAGCCCCCTTATGGTGAGATATATAAAGAGACCGGATACAATGACCCCAAAAACAATCCTTTTCCAGGTAACCTTCATGAAAAGACTTTAAGACAAAGTCAAAAAAAGTCAACTCTCCTATCCCCGGGGACGGAGGTTGACAATATGACATTTTGTTTATCCTATTTATTTTCAATTAGATAAAGGATAGATTAGTAGATTAGACCTCCGTCCCTGAAGGGGGAGGGTTATTTTCCTGATGCAGCTTTCCTGAATTTTTTCAGTTGTTTCTTGAAAAATTCGTTTTCAGGCTGGAGTTTAAGTGCTTTTTCTTCCCATTTTACTGCTTCATCAGGTTTGCCTGCAGCATAGTATGCCTCTGCCACTGTATCCATTATGTTCGGGTCATCCGGTGCAAGTTTATGTGCCCTCAGAGCGGCCTTTATTGTCTCTTCTGGATACATCTTCATCAATGCAAACTCCCATGCAAGGGAGTTGAAAACCTCTGGTTTGTTTATCTTTGATTTCAGTGCCTTTTGCATCAGGAGGTGAGCCCTTTCAATAAATGCGTCTTTTTTCTCCTTCTCTTCCTTTGCCAGCCTGAGGTAGGCAGGGGCAAGGAAGGCATACTGCCAGAGTTCATACTCCCTTCTCAACTCCTTCACAGGTTCTGAATTGTCAACAACCTTCAGATCAACAAGCCTGTCATCTACGCCAAGATAACCGCCCCTCTTCTTCAAAACATAGAGCGCTGCTGATTGTTTTCCCCTTCTATCTCCACCAGCCTTTTCACCTGCCTCAAGTGCAAGGAGCAATCTCTCTGGTAAAGGTGCATTTGAGCCCTTGAATGCTCTGTACATTGCCTGAACAACCCCCTCACCAGCAAGGATATTCCCCTGGATTGCAACATACCTGTCATCAATGTGGCCTGCCCATTCAAGGCAGTTTTTACCCGTGAAGGAGATTGAGTTTCCTTTAAGGTCCACAATTCCCACCTGTCTGTCCTCAGGCATTGTATCTTTTTTCAGGATTATCTTCAGGACACTATCAGGGGAATAACCCTTTTTCAGGAGTGCCAGACCCCAGGGACCAAAATATGGATTGGAGAGTGCCTGGGTTGCAACACCCCCGGCATCTGCATCAAGCCAGGGAACAATATACCCTACATCAAGAACCCTTGATGCAACAGCAATCCCAATTTCTCCTGTTTCAGGGTCAAGGCCAACAATGGAGAAAGTTCCATAATGGATGTTTGCCAGAAGGAGTAAGAAAAACATACCCACCTCCATTTTTTGTTAATATTTGAATATATCCAGAATCCTTCTTAAACCTTCCTCAATGGGTGACTTTTCTTTTAATATGTGGACACCTAATTCTTTTAACCTGTTTTCCCCCTTTTTCCCGATGTTCCCTGTTAGAATGTGTGAACAGTCATTAACAACAGAATACACATCATAGGTTTTAAGGTGCTGGAATGTATCCCTGTAAGGATTTTTTCTCTTTTCTTTAAGTTTGTAGGTGTTTCCATTAAATTGAAAGATGTAAAAGTAGCCTGCCTTTCCGAACATACCTTTGAATATTGTTTTCCCATCATCAGTGGCAACTGCCACATTGAACCTGTGTTTTCTGAAAACAAACATATTCTCATCACCAAAGTTTTCAATCCTTTCCTCCACAAGGTCTGTTTCTTTAACCATTTTCCTGACCTCATTGATTGAGTAGTAATACTCAGGAACTCCAGTATCAGCACCCCTGTTCCAGTCCCATATAATAAGCCTTCCTCCTCCTGAAAGTTTTTCAAGAGCGTTTTTGATGAAGACCTCTGGATTATGAAGGTGATGGAAAGAGTGTATTGAGAAAATCATATCAAACCACCCTTCTATTCCTGGAATATCCTCTGCCTTTAGTGGAAGGAGATGAAGATTTTCTTTTT
>QNDZ01000044.1 GCA_003646055.1 bacterium | reverse complement strand
TTTGGTCCTGTGGTGATTGAAGGAATAAGAAAACTCACAGAACTTCCCCTTGATGCACATCTCATGATAACAGACCCTGATAAGTATCTTGAGGACTATATAAATGCAGGTTGTGACATGATTTCCTTCCATCTTGAGACTGTCCAGAACCCTATTGATATTATCCAGCGTGGTCAGGAAATGGGTGTAAAAATGGGAATTGCAATAAACCCACCCACACCTGTTGAGAAGGCCATTCCATACATTGAAAGGATTGACTACATCCTTGTTATGAGTGTGAATCCAGGTTTTTATGGACAGAAATTCATTCCTGAAACCCTTGGAAAAGTTGAATATTTGAGAAAACATTACAGTGAATTAACCATTGAGATGGATGGTGGCATCAATGGTGAAAATGCACCCCTTTTGAAAAAGGCAGGTGTGGACATTGTTGTCTCTGGTGCATACTTCTTCCGTTCCAAAGACAGAAAAAAGGCACTAACCCTTTTGCGGGGATGAAATTGGGTAGGTTTGGCTCTGAAAGGGAATTCTTCAGATGGATGCTTGAAGGTGTCACGGGTGAGGATGAACTCTTCCATAAAATTGTTGATGTGGCGCAAAAAATCCGTGATGGTGAGGAGGAACTTCTTCCCTATTTTGGTTCATTCATCCAGAATCTCTCAACCTATGTCAAGAACACAGGTGGTGATTTTGCAACCCTAAGGAACAGGCTTGTTAAGGCAATAGGTTTTCTCGGTGAAGAGTTCTTAAACCAGTGCCTGAGGGGTGAGGGAGAGATAAAATACGACAAAATCAGGGATTTTCTCAGGGTTTCAGATCTTGCAGGTTTTCTTAACACTGCAAGAGGATTTTACAGGCTGATTGAAGAACTGAAAAGGAATGGAACCCCATACCTTGATATTATTAAAAGGATACCTGAACTTGATGACAGGGATTTGCTTGATGAAAAATTGAAAGAGTTCATTGAAAGGCACTGTGAAGAGAAAACAATCAGGCTTATTGCCTCTTTCCTCAAGTACCCTGAGATAAGAAAGGTTTCAGAAGACCTTCTAAACACCCTGGCCAGGGATATGGTTATTGATGTTCTTATTGATTTTTACATTGATACCGACGACAACCTTCTCTCAGAGCAGATATACCAGTATCTTCTTGCACATGCAAATGATGTTATCCCTTACGTAGACAGGTTTATAAAGAGCAAGGATATGGTGCTTATTGTGAAGGGGCTCAGGATATTGAAAAAGGGTAAGCCAGACCTGTGTATTCCAAGGATTGGTGAACTTTTAAAACATCCCAACCCAGTTATACAGAAGGAGGCACTCAGGGTTTTGATGGAGATTGAGGATAAAAGGTGCGTTGAGATTATAAAGGAGAGATTCTTCTATCTGACTGGTGAGGAGCAGATAGAGGCATTGAGATTCCTGGGGGATAAAGGAGAGATTGAATTTATAAAGGAGATAAGCAAAATGCCAGGGCTCTCAATGAATGAGGAACTTTTTAACCTGGTGAATGAAATACTGAAGGAGAGGCAATGATTTATATACTTGACTTTGGTTCCCAGTACACAAAGTTGATTGCAAGAAGAATCAGGGAGATGGGGGTAAAGGCAGACATTCTCCCATTCAATACTGATTGCAGGCGCTTGAAAAAGGCAAAGGGGATTATCCTTTCAGGGGGGCCATCAAGTGTTTATGAGAAGGACGCTCCACTTCCCAATAAGTGCATCTACCACCTGAATATTCCAGTACTTGGTCTGTGTTATGGGTTGCAGGCGATTGTCCACATGAATGGAGGGGTTGTTGGGAAGGGCACTGAAAGGGAGTATGGGCCTGCCATGTTCAAAAAGGTGAGAGATCCGCTCTTTTACAGAATTCCAGATGTATCAAGGGTATGGATGAGTCATGGAGACAGGGTTGAGAATTTGCCTGAGGGTTTTGTTCCAATAGGCTCAACAAAGTCAAGCCCCTATGCTGCTATAAAAAGAGGAAAGATTTATGGTCTCCAGTTCCATCCAGAGGTCTCTCATACAGAATTCGGACAGAAGATTCTCCAGAATTTTGTCTTCAGGATATGCGCTGCTGAAAAGGACTGGGATGTGGAGGAACAGTTAAAAGAGGCAAAGAGGGAACTTAAAAGGGTTAAGACCCATGCAATCCTTGCACTCTCTGGTGGTGTTGATTCCACTGTTTGTGCTGTTCTTGCAAGAAAGTTTATACCTGGTAAATTTACCCCCTATCTTGTTGATACAGGGCTGTTGAGGAAGGATGAGGCTAAAGAGGTGGTGGAATACCTGAACACAATAGGGGTTAAGGTGAATGTTATAGATGCTTCAGATGAATTCCTCAGGGCACTCAAGGGGGTAAAAGACCCTGAAAAGAAGAGGAAGATTGTTGGTAAAAAGTTCATTGAGGTGTTTGAAAGAGAAACAGGGAAGGGTGATTACCTGATACAGGGGACACTGTATCCTGACAGGATAGAGAGTGCACAGATACCTGGCCCTTCACAGGTTATAAAAAGCCACCACAATGTGGGTGGTCTTCCTGAGAGAATGAACTTAGAGGTGGTGGAACCATTGAAGGAACTCTTCAAGGACGAGGTGAGGAGGATAGCCAGGGCACTGAAGATACCCGAGAGAATTTACGGAAGGCATCCCTTCCCTGGTCCCGGACTTTCAGTCAGGATTATTGGTGAGGTGAACAGGAGAAGGCTTGATATACTCAGAGAGGCAGATTACATCTATATAAACATGTTGAGGGAAGAGGGGCTCTACAATAGGATATGGCAGGCATTTGCAGTACTTGTTCCAGTGAGGACAGTGGGTGTGATGGGTGATTTCAGAACCTATGAATACCTGATTGCACTGAGGGCTGTTGTTAGTGAGGACGGTATGACAGCAGAACCCTTTGAGTTCCCACATGGATTTCTCCAGAGGGTGGGCTCTGAGATAATAAACAGGGTGAGGGGTGTTAACAGGGTTGTGTATGATGTGAGTTCAAAACCTCCCTCAACAATTGAATGGGAATAGTTATTCTCCTCTTTTCCTTTGAGCAGGTGATTCTTTCCAATGGGATTGAGATAATCCCCATTTCCATGAGGAGGTATGCCCTTTTGATTGGATTCCCCGAGAACAGGATTCCATCAGGAAGGCAGTATGACACAGGCCTTGTTCTGAAGGAATTTGAGAAAGGGGAGGAATTGGTAAATTATATAAGCCATAGTCTCAAGACATATCCCTCAAAACCCATTGGATTCAGGTTCAAACATCCCATACTCAACCTCTTATTCGGCATGTATGCATCTGATAGAGGGTTTTCACTCCTTAAGGTTTTTATTCCTGAAGATGAGCACGAACGGTTTGTCTCCATCCTTGATACCCTTCCTGATACGCTTGTAGCAGGGGAATACAACCTGGACAATCTTGAACCTGTTGGAGGTTTTTTCATTGTTCCATCAAAGGCCCAGGGATATTACAACCTTCCACCTGATACAAGAGAAATGGGATATTTACGTTTTTTGTTTCTCATGGAGATAATCAAGGAGAGAGGTTTCACCCCTGTTTTTTCAAAAACAGGCAGAAAGATACCTTTCTATATAAAAGGGGACATTCTGGAGATCCTTGTATGTCTTGGGAAAGGAATTGGTGAAAAGGAGATGGAGGATGCAAGGAGGAGGGTTCTTTCCTTTTACAGGAGCGTAAAAAATGACCCAATGAAAAGGGCAATCTTCCTCTCTGTTTCAGGTGTAAACCCTGAGGACTTTGATTTGAGATGGGAGGACTGGATATTGATTCTGGACAGGGATGTTATAGAGGAATTAAGGTTGAAGTATCAAAGGGGTGGTATCTTTGCAGTTCCACCACAGAGAATCCCCTATATGTCAATTCTTCTTCCTGGAAGCATCATTGACAGTTGAACCCTTTAACTCCTCCAGTATCCTTTTTATAACATACTTGGGACTTTCTTCATATATACGGGTGAATGTTTTAATCAAATCTTCCCTCAATGATGGGTCTCTGTTTATCCTGTAGATTTCCAGGTCAATGTATGGAAGGAATTGATTTTCCTGCTCTGTGAGTTTTCCCCTTTTTTCTTTTAGGTATTCCACAGCAGCGTCTTTATCATTTGCACACATCAATCTTGCCTCAAGTATTAGAGTCCTCAGGGCAATTGTGGGAACATGGAGTTTTTTGTTCAATTCCTTCAGCTTCTCAAGCAGGCCTTCTGCCTCTTCCATTTCTCCAGTATCTATAAGTATTTCCACCTTTTCTGATAGACAACTGGCATAGATATGCAGGAGACCGTGTTTTTTACCTATTTCTGTCCCCCTGTTGAGAAATTCAAGTGCCTTTTTATACTCACCCATTTCTTTGTGAAGCACCCCATTGTAATACAGGGATACTGTTGTATAAAATACATCCTTTATTGACTCGGCCATCTTTAATTGCTTTTCAAGTAGTTTTTTCGCCTTTTTGAATACCCCCATCTCTGTGTAGATATAGCCCAGTGTTCCAAGTGCATTGCATTCATCAACCCTGTCCCCAATCTCACGGAGGAGTTCAATGGCCTTTAACACAGCCTCCTCCGCCTTATTGAGTTTTCCAAGTTCCTGGAAGAGCATCCCAATATTTATCTGGGCTATTGCCATGCTGTACACATCACCAAGGGTTGAAGAAATGGAGAGTGCCTGATTGTAAAGTTTTAGTGCCCTGTCAAGGTCTCTGAATGCCCAGTATGCATTCCCCAGGTTTCCCAGTGAGTGTGCTAAGTTGTCTTTCTGCCTGTACTTCTTTGCCACCTTCAATGATTCCTCGTAGTAATGAATGGCCTTTTTGTAATCTCCAAGGTCAAAGTAAATATTCCCCAGGTTCATGAGTGCATAATGTTCTGCAGTGTGTTTTTTGGTTTCTCTTGCATACTTCAATCCTTCCTTTATCAATTCTATGGATAGGTCTGGTTTCCCTATGTCCCTTTTCACCATACCCAGACGCACCAATACAGATGAAAGCCCTGCTTTATCATCCAGGTCTTCAAGCATTTTTCTGGCCTCTCCAAGTATCTTAACAGACTCATTGTACCTGCCCATCTTATCGTATATTGTTCCGATGGATGTCTTTGCATGGGCAACAGCCTTTTTGTAACCTATTTTTCCCCCATCTTTGACAACCTGCATTAACTCTTCCAGACTTTCATTCCATTTACCAATGTAAGACTTCAGCGATGCAATCTGCAGGGAAACATCTATTCTCTCTTTGCCATCAATATAGTTTCTCAACCTCAGGTAGTAATCCAGTGCCTCCTTCATCCTGTAGTCCTTCCTTGCCTTTTCACCTGCCTTTTTGAGATATTTCTTTGCCTTTTTCACATTCCCTGCATTCTCATAGTGATAGGCAAGTTCTCCCAGATAGGGATTGAGGTTGTTCTTGAATAGTTTTTCAATGGTCTCTCCAGCGAGCCTGTGGAGTTCACGTAAAATCCTCTTTAGTTGCATGTTATAAACAGTATCCCTTATGATGGCATGCTTGAATATGTATTTCAATTCACTCATGGATCTCCAGATATCCTCCTCAATCCCCTTCAGTATCATCTTTTCAACAGGTCTGTCAGAGAGCATTGCTGAAAGAACCCTTATGGAGAATTCCCTTCCAAGAACCGATGCAATTTTTACTGTTTCCTTCAGGTCTCTGTCAAGTTTATCTATCCTTGCTGCAATGATTGAATTTATTGTTCCTGGTATATCAAAGGTTTTTGACCTCAGGGTTGCCTTCCCCTTCTTCTTAACAATATATCCGTTCTCCTTCAGATATTTTGTTATCATTTCAACATAGAAGGGATTACCCTCTGATTTTTCAAATATCACCTTTGCCAGTTCAGTAGAGGGTTCAGTCCCAACTATTTTATGTATAATCGTTTTTGATGCATCAAGATTGAGACCTGTAAGGTTGATATGCTTTTGAGGTGCATCCAACCCAGAGATTCTCAAAGGGTTTCCCTTACTATCAGGTCGTCCTGTTATGATTACACCAAAGGGAAACCCCTCAACATTCCTGACCAGCAAACGGATGAAATCCTTTGTTGAGTCGTCAATCCACTGGAGGTCTTCAAACACAACGAGGGTTGGCTTCTCTCCGCTTTCCAGTTTTACTATGTTTTTCAGGGTGAACAGTGTATTGTTGTACTTTGCCTTTGGTGTCAGGCTGGATGTTCTTGGATAATCAATTCCCAGCAGTTCTGCAATCAAGGGTTTCCCTATATTCAGGGTCTTTTTAACTTCAGGGTCTTCAGCGAGTTTATAGAGGCGTGAATACACCTCATCAAATCTCTTTTTGTTCTCCTCCCTTTCCATTTCTTCATCCTGCTTGAAATAATTCCTTAAGAACTGAACAACGGGGAAAAATCCTGTTTGCTTAACATCATCAGCAGGCATATAGAAGTAATTAATCCGTTCACCAAGTGATTGGTGTAACTCCTCTATAAGTACACTTTTCCCAATGCCCGCTTCACCATCCACATAAATCACACCTGAGAATTTTCCCTTGAAAATAGGCTCAATAAATTCCTTCAATTTCAATAAATCATCTTCTCTGCCAACAAATGTATACATCCCTACAGGTGAGCGTGCTGTAACCATCTTCAGTGGAACATGTACCTTTGTCTTTTTCCTAAACCCCTTCAACTTAATCTCATCCTTCTCCTCAAAGACCACGATATTCTTCAACTGATTGAACACATGAGTGTCAACCAGAATCTTACCCCAGTCTCCATAGGTTGCGAGTCTTGCTGAAAGATTGACCATTTTCCCTAAAACAGAATACTCACCCCTGATATTGCTTCCAAGAATTCCTGCATAGACAGTGCCACCTGAAATCCCTATCCTTGCATTTGTATTCTTCACAGTGTTCAAAACATCCATTGAGAACTCAACAGCCCTTTTTGCCTGATTTTCCCTTGCCCTTGGTGCACCAAAGAGAACCAGTATAATGCCACCCTTATCACCAAAGTCCACCTTGTTAAAGTAACCACCATACTGGAATGTTTTCTCAATGATTGTGTTTATGAAATCTTCAGGATTCTTCTCTGGCCTAAAATTTACAAAAACAGGAACAACCTCTCTGAACTCACCCATCCCTTTCATATCCATAATCTCTTCTGGTACAAACCTTTTGAGGAGTTCCCTATCAGGGGAAAAGGCATTGAGGGTGCCTATCTTGCTTCTGGATAAATCAACCTCTTTCACCTGATAATATCCTTTTGATACTTCCTTTAATTTTATCCCTGTTTTTAATCTGTTCCTCAGCCTGCTGTCAATTATAACCCTGTTCATTTTTGAGAGCCCCTGGGCATGGACAGCACCATTGATTGCATCACCCTTGAAGTAATAGGTATTCTGAAGTGGATTTTCTATAATTCTCCATTCCACATTCCCTGTTGAGAGCCCAATCTTTGCACTCACGTTAAATTTTTCAGGCATGGTATGAAGCACAAGACCAGAAAAGGTCTGACTGATTTCATAACCTGCAATGATTGCGTTTATTGGGTCTTCTTCTGGAAAAACTGCAGTGAAGGCATCACCGGCAAATCCTGTAATGAATCCATTATGTATGTAAATGGAATCAATGGCAGGTTCAAAAACAATATTAATGATTTCAGATAATGCCTCCTCACCCTCCTTTCCGTACCTTTTCAACCTGTCACTGATTGAGGTAAAACCTGTCATATCAATGAAAAGGGAAACAGCCCTGAACTTTCCGCGGTGTTTTTTCTCCTTATACTGTCTGTAGATAAACTCAGGCAAGAATCTTATCATGTAAAGATTCTATATCAAACAATGGCTCAGGTCAATCATTTAGAACATGAAAAACTATGAGGATTATATGGATGCTTCATCCTTTAATCATCATGAGTGGCATTTTGTCCAATCCCTTTCTACCTTTTATTAAGAAATGCGAAGATTTTACCAGCCAATGGCTTGACAGCAGAAAAGTTAAGATTTATCATCAAACACAAGGAAAAACAAAGGAGGATGAAGATGAATAGGTATCTTTTATTCTTCTGGATAATTTTTTCATCTTCTGTGTGTGCTACAAACTTCAAAGAACCCATAGACCCATCCACACTCAAGGATAAAAGTATTTCAGAATTATGGTTGATGAGAAACGAAATTTTTGCAAGGCATGGACGCCCATTCAAGACATATGAGTTGTTTGCCTACTTTTCCTCAAAAAAATGGTACAAGCCCAGTGAAAAGTACTCACAGAAACTTTTGAGTAAAACTGAAATAAGGAATGCACAAATCATCCTTGAAGAAGAAAAGAAGAGAAGGACAAAAGATTACTATGTAAAAGATGGTGATACCCTGGTTAATTTCAGCAATGTTTACAATGTCTTCCAGTATCCTGAGTTTCATGATAAGGAGATAGCAACACTTGAGAAATATGGGTTTGTCGCTTTCCATAGTAAGTGGAAACAACTCTTCCACTTATACGAACAGAACGATTATTATGGAATTCCAAGTTTTATAAGTGTTGATGTTGTTCTCCAATTATACCACATATTTTTTGATATGTCTTTAAGGAGATTGGAGGAAACCTCTTTATATAATGCTCTGAAGTACCTCTGTTCCAGAGTAGAAAAGACCTTCTTGGAACTTTCAGAACAGTTCAAGGACCCTCTGTTAAAAGAGGCATGTGAAATGAATGTGGTTTATTTCGCAATACCGAATCACTTTATCGGGAATAAGATTGAATTAAAAGGATGGAAGGATTCACTGGCAAATGAGGAGATTGAACTCTGTGAGAGCCATACCCCATGGGCTCGTTCCCCTCTGCTGGATAGGATGTTTGACTACTCCCAGTTCATTGTACGCGGGCATTACACCAGAAGTGAAAAATTGAAAAAATATTTTAAGGCAATGATGTGGCTTGGAAGAGCCGGAATTGAGATTGAAAGGGATGTTTCATTACTTCAGGGCGTGTTAATAACATACATTCTTTATAAACACCAGAATCTCAAAGGAGAGTGGAAAAAAATTTACCTGCCCACTGCATTTTATGTAGGATATTCTGATGACCTTGGACCGTCTGATTATAGAGACGGACTGGTTTATGTGCTTGGAGAGGATTGGATTGAAAGGATAGAGGAAATTACAAGGGAAGAAAACATGGAGAAATTGAGAAAGTTCCTGAAAAAAAGGTTTGATAAAAAGGTAAAGATAAGAGGGCATGGCCTATGGGGAAAGGAGCGGCCTCAGATTCGGTTCATGGGGCAGAGGTTTATACTTGACTCATACATTTTTGACAGGTTAACAATACTTGAGGACAGGTATGAACGATGTTTCCCAAATGGCCTTGATGTAATGGCAGTTCTGGGTAGCCCTGAGGCAAAGAAGATTATGCTGAAAGAATTGAAATCCTCATGGGAAAAATGGCCTGAATATCCTGAAAAACTTGAGGATTTGATAGAAGAGTTCAACAAAATGGATGTGGATGAATGGAAGAAAAATCTTTACAATTACTGGTTGTGGTGTCTTAAGTCAATAATAACACCTGTTGAGGGTGATTCATTTCCATTCTTCATGAAAAATGAAGCATGGGCAAGGAAATCTTTGAATACTTCATTGGGAAGCTGGAGCGAGTTAAGGCACGATGTAATCCTGTATGCCAAATCCAGCTGTGTAGCAGAATGCGGTGGTGGTGAGAAAGTAAAAATCTGGTATCCAGAACCTCCAAAGGGATATGTTGAGCCAAACTATGAATTCTATAAAAGGCTGTACAATCTTACATCAATGATGCAAGAGAGATTGAATTCCATGGGGATACTTGAGCATAGGATGTATAAGCTTTTTGAAGACTTCAAGGAACTTCTATCATTCCTGAAAAAGGTTTCCCGTAAAGAACTTAAAAATATCCCATTAACAAATGAAGAATATGCCCAGATACAGAAACTTGGGTCTCTGATAGATAATCTAACGCTTCGTGTGTTTGACGAATCTGACTGGACTTTTGTAGGGGGACCTGACAGGTATGTTCCCGTAATTGCAGATGTTCATACGTGCCAGGGAGAATGCCTTGAAGTGGGTGTGGGATTTCCACTTGAGATTTATGTGATTGTTGAAATTGAGGGAAAGTTAAAACTAACAAGGGGTGCAATATTCTCATACTATGAATTTGCACAACCTTCAAATGCAAGGCTCACAGACGAAAAATGGCAGGAGATGCTTGATAAAGGAATAGCACCCGATATGCCAATATGGACAAAAATCTTTGTTTTCCCTGGGACTAAATTCCAGAAAAAATTCCCGGTTTACTTAAAATCCATTCAACCAAAGATTCCATGGTCAAAGGAACCTGGTTGGGGGTATATTTACTATGATACAGGGTGTTAATGTTTAGATTAAGGTTGTTGATGGTTTTTTTATTTTTCTCTTTATTTCTCCATGCCAGGGATTATGTAAGTTTCTGTGCTGTTGGGGATGTTCTTCTTGATAGAGGCATACGAAGGAGCATAGAAGCCAATGGGGTGGATTATCCCTTTACAGATGTGAAGAAGATTTTGAAACAATTTGATATTACATTTGGTAATCTTGAGTCCCCTCTGGTTTCAAAAGAATTGGGTCATGCACTT
>QNDZ01000043.1 GCA_003646055.1 bacterium | reverse complement strand
TAGATTCCTTCACCAATATATTTAACCTTCACCTTCATAAGGGACTGTGTTGTTGGGTCATAAAACTCAAACTCCCCTGTCTTCCCGAGACTCACAAGCCCTTCAAGTGTTGCAGGAAGTTGAGGAAGTTTCAGTTCCTTCTCAATAACCCTCTCCTCACCCCCGGATGTATAATGAATGGTCAGTTTTTTACCCCTTTTCTCTCCGCTGGCAGTGAATTGATAATCGCCAGAAACCATCCTGAATGAGAACCCTCTCATATCAAAACCTGTATCTGTTCTGGCCTCCACAAAATACTCAACCTCTTTTTCCTGTCCACTCACAGGATTAATCCTCATGTAGGTGTAGGAAAGAACACGATAACCGTCCTTCAATGTATCAATCTTACTCACAACATATCCCACCTTGTATCCCTTCATGTACATCCCGAGCCACTCTGCATGGGGATTCTCAAGCAATTCACCCACTGCCAGGGCATTGCCTTTATTTGAAGCAGGTTTATATGCAAGGAGTGCAGCAACCACAAGAAGAATCACTGCAATGGATACAATCAACCAGTTTTTTCTATTTTTACTTATCCTTTTTTTCTTAGTACTCATCAAACAACCTCCCCCACGGGCTTTCCTTCAACCATTTTTTCACAACCTTCCTCCCATTGATTGGATACCACACAAAGTCGTGGTAGAATGCTGAGGCAAAGACAAAAATGTAAACAAGGGGTGTATGGAAGAAGAGTTTCTGGAAAATCCTTAATGGAGAGAACCAGAAAAGCCTTCCTGCGCCTGTTGCAAGATTCACCCCCACAGAGAAGTGCCAGTTCTCATTCATCACATCTGTGTCCCCAACAATCTCAATCTCTGACAGGTCTCCTGTGCCAAGCCCGAGCTGGTGGGACTTGTATATACAGCGTATGGACATAGGGTCAAAACCCATCAATTTTGCGGCAACTGCGTCTATGGCAACCATGTCTCCTGAGGCAAGTATTACATTCTTGTCATAGGGAATGAGTGTCCTTGGACCAGGCCCTGAACCAGCAACAGTTCCATCCATCACAGCAAACAGACCGGAGTGAATCTCCTTCTGGATTGCAAGGAGGTCAACAAGTGTATCATGTATCCATGTGTGGGTATAGTGTCTCCTTGTGTTCAGCAATCCTCCAAAGGCATTCTTCAATGCACCTGTGTATGTGGTATAAGAATGGGTCTTTACAGTTGGAAGATGAACTATGTTTTTGTCAAAGAAGAAGTCAGGAAGGTAAATCCCTTCAGGGAAAACCTTGTGGAGTGCAAGTGTTTTATGCCTGGGTTCATACCTGACCCAGTTCATATCCTCTTTTTTGAAGTTGTAAAGTTCCGGGATATTGTACTTCTCAAGAACCCTGTCAAACTTGTTCAATTTTTTCCCTTTGTATGGATTTGTAACCACAGTGTTGTTATGGACATCAACAAGGTCATTGAACCCATTCTTTTTAAGTGCAAGGATAACCCCTTCCATCTGCCATGGTGTTGTGTTTGAACCAGGATACAGGTAGTGCCAGGATATATTGTCCTTAATAATGGTTGTCTTTTCAGGATTAAGGTGTTCCTTTATATCAGCAAGTTCACAAAGCCTTATGTAATCATCAATTACACTCTCAGGTTTTGTCCTGAGAATAGCAACCTTTGCCTTTTTCATATCTCCTCCCTTCGTTTTGTTAAAAATAATCTATCACCCAATCAATTGATGTCAATATAAAAACATTCAATTCTTTTTTCTTACAAGGGGATTGATGCAGTAATTTTTATTGTTGATATGGAAAAATAAACTCATCCATCTATAATCTTCAGAATCCAGTTTTTTTATTTTAATCACTTCAATATCCTTACCTCCTAATTCAAACTTCCTCTTTTCTGTATAGGGATAGAATTCTTCCAGAACTATATCCAATTTTTTTCTGGTTCTATTCTTTATGTAGAGTGTGTTTTCATAAATCATAGCAAAAATAGGGAACCTAATTGTATTTATTGCTACAAGCCTGAAAGGAATCATCTTCCTCTCTGTCTGTATAAAAAGATACTTGACAACTGTATCCCTGAAAACCGAATAAAAGGAAAACCTCAGGGTGACAAATGTCTTACTTTTTGGTGGAATCTTTTGGGTCATTTTTTTTATACGCAGGCATGAACAGGATGAATTAATATTTTTTATTACAACAGTATCCTTACCGGGATTCTCCATCATTATATTTAAATAATACTCATCTCCTTTTCTGAAGTATCCCTTGAAAGAAGAAGGGTGAAGGTAAATTGTTGAAATTAATAAAAGGGTCATTCAGTCTTTTTCTTTTTCACCTTTATGGTAAAGTTCATTTTTGCAACCCCTCCCCAGCTATCCCTCGCCTCTATCACAACAGGGAATGTAGCAGATGTATCTCCTTTATACTCAAAGAAAAAGGTATCATTTCTTACAATTGAACCAGTAGGGGCTTTAAGGATTTTTATACTTACAGAATCCCCATCAGGGTCCTGGACAACAATGGGCATCTTGAAAACCTTACCTTCAAATCTCCCTGGTTTTGAGATAAATTTTGGTGGGGTGTTTTGAACAACTGCTGAATTCATTGATGCACGGTACGAACCATACAAACCACCATCAAAGGGCCTTGCCTTACACGTAATTACATCACCAGGTTTTATCATATCACCAGGAAGTTTATCCCCTGTATAAACCTTCTTCCCATTAATGTACCAATCAATCTCAAGGGTTACTTTATCACCATCAGGGTCGCTTGCTTCATAAACAACACCCACATCCTGTCCATGTAAAGGTCGCTGGGGAGATATCAGCAGGGAGTGGATTGTTGGTATTGATTTTGAAACAACCACCTTTCCAATCTCTTTTTTTGACCCATCAGGAAGTTCAACCACCACAGTAACAGTGTCCCCTCCTTTGAATAAAGATGTATCAAGCGTAATGACATCCTCTGCAACATTAACCCCATTCACATACCAGATTATCTTTGAGCCTTTGGGTGCCCTGTAAAAGGTTTTTATAGGTGTTGAAGAGGTGGGTGCCTCCGGGCTGAGAAAACCAGAGGCACCACCAGATGCTCCTGAAGACCCCTGCCCTCTCGATTTACAACCAGAGAGAACAAGTATGAGGATTATGGCTAATTTTAATATTCTTTCCACCATAGTATCTTCCTCAGCGAACCAAGTGATTGGGTTTGCTTCACAATAAGCGAATCTGATGTCTGGATAACCTCAAGTCCCTCTCCGTCCATGCTAAAGTTGAATCTGGGTGCCTGTGGGATTCCTCCACCAACATCTTCCCAGGGTTGTGCATACGCCCATCCACTATTAACAAGGTACTTGTAAAGCCTTGCCGTACCCGTGGACATTGCACAGGAATCGTTGGTAGCAACCTCAGTTGGTGTAAATGTCATGAACATGATAGTATCAATAAACACAGTGGCATAGGTTACAACCTTTTCACCATCATGGTCACCTGCATAATCATCAAACACAACATACCATCCTCTGTATGGATGCATTATTTCTGTAGGCTGGAGAACCCCACTGTTTGAAACCCTCTTTAATTGTGATTCGGTGATATAGGAACCTGATGAAGGTGTGGTATCTATAACAGCATAGAACCTGTTCTCTGTTCCCTCCCTGAATGGATTTGCTCTATCACCCGTTCCAAAGAGTAGCCACCTGATATTGTTCTTTACATACACAGTTATAGGGTAGAATATGGGCTGCCAGTTTTCATAATCATTACCATTATCTGGTTCAGGCGCCTTAAATATGATTCTCGCCTCCCAGTTATGGTAATTTGGGTCGGTCATATCAACCTTCCAGACCTGCCCATACATGTCACCAATGTAAAGATAGTCATAGAAATTGTTATTATCAGGGTCTTTGTTAAAGACCGTAGCCTGAGCAGGAAAAGGCCACTTCATTTCAAAGGTTCCAGACGGTGGTATCATAACATATTCATCTGTATCTCCTTGTGAGAATTCAAAGATGTCCAGAGCAAATATATGATTTCCGGGAATATCCCCGGGGTCCTGCAGGTCATCCCACAGAGTATCAGGCCAATAGCCCCCTCCAAAGAAGGCAAAGAACCTTTCAACTGTATCTGTTGAGGAAATCTTGCATAACCTTTGTATTTTGTACATTACTGGATCACTCCAGGTATATGCAAGTGAATCATGGTTCACTTCAAAGAGCAGGTGTGGGGAGTATGGGTTTGTTACATCAAGTGATGTGTAAGCCCTTCCCCCTCCTCTCTGGCCAATCATAACAACGGTCTTCCATTCTGTCCAATCTTTGAATGTGTCAAGTTGAGCAGATGGGAACCATATATCTGCACCCATAGGACTTGCATCTACATAATACTCATGAGATGTAAGGAGATTTTTCAATTTTGGTAACAAGTTATTGGGAATAACCGCCCACATCTCCCTACCCGTGGAGTCATTGAAGCAGTGTATCATCCCATCATTCGCACCTGTTATAATGAAGAAGGGACGGGATTGCCTCATGTGAACCCTGAACTTCCAGAAGTCATCATCTTCGTAAAAAGCATTGGGTACATGGATTTTCAATGGTGTTGAGTGGAAAATATCACCCAGCACACCTTTGGTTGAAGATGTCATCACACGCTTTCCAGACTTTACATAACTTACAATAGTATCAACTGCAGCCTGTGAATCAACATCAAGATCTGAGGAGTCAAAATTGGAGGCGTTAAAGGAAAGAAGTGTTCCATTCTTTACTCCATAGATATTCCTTGAAACAGCATAGGTGTGATTCCTGAGCTGGTCTCCAGCATCCCATATAAGAAGAGAATCAGGTATGGAGTCAAGGCTGAAGGAAGAAGCGGTCAATCGGAGTGCGTAGAGATGCCCTTCCCAGATACTTTTATTACCCGGTATAAAGCTTGCAAGGTAAATCCTGTTTTCATATTGGGTGGACAGGAATTCTTCTTCAACAGATGTAACCTGTGCAGATGAAAAGGCATAAGCCCTCTGGAGAATATTCCAAAAAACCTGCTCAAGTGCTTCTGCTACCTCTCTGGGACTCCCAGCAAAGAGCGCTGAATCAGTCCCACCATAATAGGCTATACTATCAAGTGTGGCTGAACCAGCCATTCCTATACCAACCACATAGACATTGATTGCAACATCCTGTGCAGGATGATTACCCTGGGCTGGGATATGGATATGCTGAAGAGACTCAGCCTCCCAGAAACACTGCCTCCTCATCCATAATGGGCTTGAACCATCATAACCAGACATTCTTGCATTTTCACCCTGGGTGTAAGTAGAAGGATCGATACCATAGGTTGGTTCACCATCTGTGAGAAGCACTATATTATAGTTCCTGCACCATCTTGCATTGTCATTCCAGAGAAAATTCTTGTACCAGTATCGTGCACCCCTCAAAGCAGGTGCAATGGGTGTTCCACCATCTGCCCTCATCTCATTCTGGTCATTGAGATTATTTATCTGGCTGTCAAGCAACCTCATTATCTGATTTATGTGGGATTGGTTCTGCCCCTGGGCATTGGATATGGGAACCCTTATCATACACTGGTCAACTGCATAGGTTGTCTGTGTCCCTTGCCATTGAACATCTGGATAATAAGTACGCCAACGCCTGTCATAGTACCAGGCCCTGTACCAGGTACTGGTATGACCGCGATGCCTCTGGTAAAAGGTTGCAAGGCCCCACCTGAATGTTCCTGATATTCGGACAAGGGTGGTCTCCATGGCAGCCTTAACTATGTGCATCCTGGATAGATCCCCATACCTCTGGGTTTGACCACTACCATACCAGTCATGCGCATATCCATAAAAAGGATGTGGCACAAGGTGCCCTCTGTAATAAAAATCACCACCAACAGTACCATCTCCGTATGTTGCGCTACCATTCATATTCCAGGACATACTTCCTGAACTGTCAAGGATTATAAGCACATCAGGTGCATGGAAACTGGTGAAGAATTCTTCATCACCGTCTTCATACGCTGATAAATTCAACATGAATGGCACAAAAAGAAGGCTTAAAATGCTCAGTCTCTTTAACATAACAACCTCCTAAAATTCATCAATTTTTATTTTCTTTTCAAAGTCTTCCATAGACTTTCTACTCAATCCCAATCCATATGAAACCCTTTCAATCGTTCTTGTATAGGCTAGGTCCTTGCCATTGTAAACATATACTTTTTCAGGGATTAAACCAAGACCCTTCACATTTCTGTATCCATCTATTTTTATCTCCATACTTTCTTTTTTAACCTCAACTGGATACATAAGATTGTTAAGAATAATTCTCAATCCACCAACACCAGAGTAGGTGCTTCTGTCAATTTTCTTTAACTTTGCTGAAAGGAATGCCCACTGTTTACCAAAGAAGATGTATCCAAGTATATACTCCCGTGGTATGGTTTTCATTCTCTCACTATAAATAAACAATGGAACTGTGTCTGAACGGGTATCATCTATAGTGACGGTCTTACCCATTGATATAACCTCTCTCCATGGCCTTATCTCAAGCATGGTGAGGTCGGTGGATCCCTTAATCAAAATCTGTCTCAGGGTATCTTTCTCTGTTATAATAACAAATTCAACCTCCACAGGGGTATAGACTTTCTCAAAGATGGGTTTTTCCAATTGTGGGTTGATATATAAAGACGTTAAAAGTACAATAAACATGTTCACCTCCTTTTAATACATTGTATGGCCAAAGGCTCCTGCTGTGCCAACATAGGGTTTACTGTATGCTGCTATCACCTGGAAGGAGCGTTTGTATCTACTGTTTGCTACATATCCTGTTGTACTGAACGAATATATGAATTGCTGCATACCATTAACTGTTCCAGGTAAAGGGTAGGGATGTGTGAAGGGAACAGGCCAGATAAAGTACTGGTCACCTCCTGATGATTGAAGGGTATCAACATAGACCAAACGTTCCTGCCCCACAACATAAACAGTATCCTTATGCCCACCGATTGAATAACCTGATTCTGTGCCAAAGTAATACCTCAAAAGGTCATTGTTGGGTATGCATGAGATATAAAATTCTTCTGCTGCCCCGGAAGCAACAAACGCCCTTTTTCTGTTGTTGTGGATAAGGGTCTTAAATGCAGATGTCTGTGTAAAGCCAACAACCGCAACAATCAGGAATGTCATAACCAGTATAATCATAAGCATCACAACCAGTGATATACCTTTTTTATCCATATCAACCTCCCATATTTTTTATGATAACATCGCTGTTGGTCCTGACTATTATTGGCTTCCCCATATAGGTTTTATGCAAAACGATGTAATAACTGATCTTCCTCACTATCCTTGAACCACTCATGGTGGTTGTATCTATCTCTACAACAGGTGTTGCTAATAGTGAATCTCTTTCACCATAATAGGTTACTCTGAAGGTATCCACTCCTGCAATTATCAATGATTTCTGCTTACCTTCATAGAAATAAAGCGAATCATTCTGGAGTCTTATTGAGTATAGAGAATCATTGTAAGTTCCATCCTCATTGATGTCATATGTAAAATAAATAGCCTGCCTATCACCCTGGATAATCCCAAACGCACCAGAGCCTTTCGGGTCAAACCCAATCATCCTGATTTGTTTCTCAATAAAATCAGTGGATAATGAAAGTTTGCTGGATATCTGGGAGTATTCCATCTGGAAATTTGCCTGCCTCTGGAGGGAAACAAAGGCCCCAAAAACAAGCGTCATAACAATGGATAAAACAGTTATCACCACAATCATTTCAACAAGGGTAAAACCTTTTTTTCTCATATACCCTCCTATTGATGGTAAGAAAGGTAGAATTCCAACTTAACACCAACATTGTATGGCCCACTACCATTTACATAGAAAATCATGTAACTACCAGGGTCAGCCGCATTACTCCCCACCCTCGTAGAACAGGTAACCGTGTAAGTGTAAATACTATTACCAATCGTATCACTTACGGTCCTCACAACCTGACCATCAGCTGTGTTCTGCCATAGAGCATCATAACTTCCCGGGCTATCAAGGATATCCGTTTTAAAATCATCTATAACACTTTCAGCACCAGCATATAGATTCTTAAGGACATTGAATTTGACATTGGTTCTCTGATTGGTTATAAAGAAGGCGAAGAACGCACTCAATGCAATGGCAAGTATAACCATGGTTATCATAAGTTCAATAACCGTCATTCCCTTTTTCATTTTATACTCACCTCCCCTAACTTATTTATTGTTATAGTTCTGGAGAAGGTCTTACCATTAGCACTTTTAACCACCGTGAAGGAATCAGGGGCAACTACACTCCCATCCTTGTTGACCCTTATAAAAACAGAGCCTGTACTCTGGACATCAACCCCATAATCCGAAAATCTAAAAGTGTCCCTGTAAACAGGGGCATTTAAGGAATCACTATAACACTCATCCCTTCCGGGGTCAATCTCAAAAATCCATTGGTCAGTATCCGAACCCATGAATCTGTGCACCTCTCTATAGTAAAAACGGGTAAAACCACCAAGACACTGTTGAAAGGTATAGTTTGGTAAAAAATGCGTAAAACCATATATACTGAGTGCCGTTATAACACCAATAACAACAACCACAACCATCAACTCAATAAGTGTAAAGCCCTTTCTCATATCTCACCTCCATTTTATTATCTGCAATAAGTGTTCCAGATATCTTTTTATTGAATTTCAAGATATTACAAATATCAGGAATAAAGAACTGTGTAAATACTCCATGAGGGTTGAAAGGGATTACATACACTATCTTCTTCTGAAAAATCCTCCGCCTCTTCTTTTATTTTTTTCCTTCTCTTCTTCCTCTTTATGTTCTTCTTCCTTTTCACCAATCACCTTGAGCAAACCTGAGGATATTAAGCCGTAAAGGGTTTTTGCAACAAGGAATTCTTCAAGCCCAAGTTCCTTTGCAATCTCCTTAAGACTCTTTTTACCATCAACCGTGGTGAGGATCTTCCATTCATCTGCTGACAATTCAATGTTGCTCATCTCTGGTTCTTCTACAAAATTAACAATCACATTCACAGAGGGTATAACCTTCTCCATTTGCTTCCATTCATCAATCTGCCTCGCTGCCTCCAGTATAACATTCTGAATGGGCATCTGGATGGATGTCTTGTTCACCACCTCACCAGGTCTAAATTCGAAGGTCCCCTTCCTGTAAATCAATATCTTCTGGACTGCACTCATACCCTCTGAACCCTGTGCCTCTGCATGAAGTAGAAGACCACCCTTGAAGTACATCAGGGCTTCACCCTTTTCACCTTTTATATGAAGAACACCGTCCTTGTTTGAAAGGTGTATTACCTGTAAAACATCCGTTATCTCAAAATCCTCAAGATTTCCTGATAAAGGCACTATACCTCCTTAAAGAATCCCATTTCCCCAAATTTCTCTATCCTTTTGATTATCAATTCATCTCCTTTTATCTTTGAAAGTTCCCTGTAAGTATTCAATATTGTCTTCTTCAATATCTTTGCTGCACCCTCAGGGTCTCTGTGGGCACCACCTGGAGGTTCTGGTATTATACCATCAATCACACCCATTTTCAAGAGGTCCTTTGCTGTTATTTTTAAAGATTCTGCTGCCTTATCCTTGTACTTCTGGTCTCTCCATAGGATGGAAGCACATCCTTCTGGTGAAATCACTGAATACATGGCATTCTCCTGCATATAAACCCTATCCCCAACACCAATTGCAAGTGCTCCACCACTCCCTCCCTCACCGGTTACTATAACTATGATTGGCACAGGGAGAACTGCCATCTCTTTGATATTCACAGCAATGGCCATTGCCTGGCCTCTCTCCTCTGCACCTATGCCAGGAAAGGCACCAGGGGTATCTATGAAGGCAATTATGGGCCTTCCAAACTTTGCACCTGTTTTCATCACCCTCAATGCCTTTCTGTATCCCTCAGGGTGTGGCATACCAAAATTCCTCTTTATCTTCTCCTCCACTGTCCTACCTTTCTGGTGACCCACTATTGTGAATGGAATTCCTTCAAGTGTGGCAAAACCTGACACAATCGCTGAGTCATCGGCAAATAATCTATCACCATGCAGTTCCACCCAGTCATTGAAAATAAGATTTATATAGTCAAGGGTGTACGGTCTATCTGGATGTCGTGCAAGTTGTACCTTCTGCCATGGTGTAAGGGAAGAAAATATCTTCTTCCTCAGGTCATTCAGTTTCTTTTCAAGTGGCTTTATCTCATCCTCAAGTGAAATCCCCTCTGTCTCTGAGAGGTTTTTCAACTCTTCTATCTTCTTTTCCAGTTCCTCTATGGGTTTCTCAAAGTCAAGGTATGTTGCCATCCTTAAAATCTCCAGTTTACAGTTAGTGTGTTAAGCAAACCAAGACTATTATACATGGAACTAACTGAATAATCAACAGTAAAATTTTTATAATCAAAACCCAGCCCAGCTGAATATCTCTCAATCAAATCCCTGTATTTTTTACCACCCCTTATACTGAAAAACTGATATTTCACTTCAAAACCTGTATATACCTCTGTAACATTGTAAAGGGGTTTCACAAAATCCACACCCAGCATAAATTCAACAGGGTTTCCCCTGTAGATGTATCCAGCACCAGCCCTCCAGGTGGTTGGAAGCCTGAGCCTTGATTCTCCCCTGTATTTTGGACCTAAATGAAGGAAGGCAATGTTGAAGGTGACATCATAAAGATTATAGTTTA
>QNDZ01000042.1 GCA_003646055.1 bacterium | reverse complement strand
GGTAAGACTTATATTTTCTTTTCCCACACGATAAAGGCACAGGAATACAACATGCCCATGTTGAAGAGAATGATTGAACTAAAAACCACATTGATTGACTATGAGAGGATAGTTGATGATAATGGTAAAAGGCTCATTGCATTCGGGAAGTTTGCTGGAATTGCAGGCATGATAGATTCTCTATGGGCACTGGGTAAACGATTTGAACTTGAGGGAATAAAAACCCCACTCTCCCATGTTAAAAGGGCCTATGAGTACAGAAGTGTTAAGGAACTTGAGGAACAAAGCCAGCACATAGGAGAAGAGATAGAGAGGTTTGGATTCCCTGAAGAGATTTCTCCTGTGGTCGTGGGTATTGCTGGATATGGGAATGTATCTCAGGGGGCGCAGGAGGTTCTTCATTTCTTCCCTGTACAGGAAGTGGCCCCTTCAGAATTGAAAAATCTAAAAGGGGAGAGGCATCATATCTATAAGGTGGTGTTCAAGGAAGAGGATATGGTTGTAAGAAAGGATGGAGGAGTATTTGAACTACAGGATTATTACAACCATCCAGAGAAATATCAGGGGATATTTGAGAATTATCTTCCGTACCTTACACTCCTTGTGAATGCAATTTACTGGGATGAGAGGTATCCGAGACTGGTAACAAAGGATTACCTCATGGAAAACTATGTGCCTGGAGAATCCAAACTCAAAGTAATAGGCGACATCAGTTGTGATATTAACGGAGCAATTGAGTGTACTGAAATGGCAACAGAGCCAGGTGAACCTGTTTATGTATATGAACCAAAGCAGGATAGGATTGTGATGGGGATAAATGGTGAAGGACCGGTTATACTTGCAGTTGATATACTTCCAAGCGAAGTTCCAATGGATGCCTCCATATACTTCAGCCACATATTGAAGAAATTTGTACCGGAGATTGTGAATGGAAAATATCCAGAGGACTTTGAAAGATGTACCCTTCCACCCTATCTTAAAAGGGCTGTTATTGTTTACAGGGGAGAGTTGACCCCTGATTATAGATACCTGAAAGAACACCTGTAAAAAAGGAGGAATAATGAAAAAGGTTCTTGTGCTTGGTGCTGGACTTGTGTCAAAACCTATGGTGGATTACCTGCTGAATAAAGGATTTAAGGTTCTTGTTGCTTCAAGGACACTGAGTAAGGCTGAGAAACTTGTTGGTGACCATCCCAATGGTGAGGCAAAGAGATGGGTAGTTGAGGAGAAGGAGGAACTGAAGAATATGGTGAAGGATTCAGATATTGTTGTCAGTCTTCTTCCCTATACATACCATGTGGATGTGGCCAATGTGTGCCTTGAATACAGAAAACCAATGGTAACAACCTCCTATGTGAGTGATAAGATGAAGGCACTTGACCAGAGGGCTAAAGATGCAGGGGTAATATTACTGAATGAGATAGGGCTTGACCCCGGAATTGACCATATGTCAGCAATGGAAACCATCCATAGGGTTGAGAAGGAAGGTGGAAAGGTGGTTTCTTTCCGCTCCCTTTGTGGTGCACTTCCTGCTCCTGAGGCAAGTGATAATCCCTTCAGATACAAGTTTTCATGGAGTCCTCGTGGTGTTGCCCTTGCAGCAAGAAACAGCGCAAGATACCTGAAAGAAGGAAAGGTTGTTGAGGTTGAGAGCAAGGATTTATTCAAGGATGTGTTTACAACAGAGGTTGAGGGGATTGGGATGCTGGAAGTGTATCCAAACAGGGACTCAATGCCATATATAGAACTCTATGGAATTAAGGATGCTGAAACAATGTTCAGGGGAACCCTCCGTTATCCAGGATGGTGTGAACTCTGGTATGTTATTTCAAACTCAGGTCTCCTTGATGTAGAGGAGAAAGAATGGGGTAGTATCACATACAGGGAGTTTATGAATAAGATTCTTGGTACAGAAAAGGAGCCAGAGGAGGCACTTGCCGAAAAGACAGGTGTTTCAGTTGATAGTGAACCCATTAAAAAACTTGAATGGCTGGGTATCTTCTCTAATGAACCTATAAAAACGACAAAAGGTGGTGCCATTGATGTGTTTGTTGACCTTCTACTGGAGAAACTCTCCTATCGTGAGGGTGAACGGGATATGGTTATATTAAAGGATGAGGTGATTGCTGATTATGGGAATAGGAAAGTTAAATACACATCAACCCTGATTGATTTTGGTGAAATAGGGAAGGATACATCTATTGCAAGGACAGTGAGTCTTCCTGCTGCATGTGCTGTTAAACTGATACTTGAGGGAGAGATAAAAGAAACGGGTGTCCATATACCTACACATCCTGACATATACGAGCCTGTTTTGAAAGAACTTGCGGAACTTGGAATAAGGTCAGAGGAAAAGGTAGAGGAAGTATAGTTTATACACTGTTTTTAACAGTAATTGAAAAAGGAGGATATCTTCGACGCATGGGGTTTTCCACCTGGGAAAGGTGATATTCACAGGGAGATAACAAGGGAAGCCCTGATTCCCCTTGGGTTTGACAGGTCTACAATAGATTTTCTTGCAAGGGTTGGGCGATTCCAGGATATAAGATTCCATGTAGGTCCCCTGTATCTTGGTGCACCTTCCCCTTCACATTTTGAAAGGTCATGGGTGGTGAGAAATGGTAATCCAGAACTTCACCTGAAGGCCTTTGAAGGGGGCAGAAGATTCCTTGTTTACTGTGTGAGGAACATTGTTTCCAGCCTTGGTGCTTATCCTGAATCTGTTGATAGGATATCCAGGAATAAGAAGGCCATGTTGAATTTTGGCAGGGCACTCCATACCCTGCAGGACTTTTTCAGTCATTCCAATTACATTGACCTCAACAAAGACCAGAGAGAGAAAGTATCGTATACCCTTTTCCACCCTGAAGTTGCTCCCCCTGACTATATCAGGATTGTGTATGTTGGTTTACATTTTTTCATTGACCATTATCCCCATGGTGCTTTTGGGTTTGGAGAGACAAAGGATAATCCGTCCTGGACAAAAGGCGGGAAGGAGAGGTTTTTAAGGGCGAAGATGGAGGCTGTGGAGCATACAAGGGAGTTTGTGCTTAAACTGTTTGATGGAACACTCTATAGAAGATATGTTTTACAGGAAATTTTGTAGACTGAGTGCCACACGGGTTTACATAAATAATTAAGGGTAGATAGAAACCAACACTTTTAGAAACATACAAAATCCTTGACTATATCTATTTGATGTTTTATAATAAATCAACTGGTCCTCCATACTATTTTTGAAGAACAAAACCATTTCCGTGAAAGGAGGTTGTTATGTTCTTCTTTGAAACACATTTTATCAAAAGGGTAGTTGTCTTTTCTATACTGCCCATTATCCTTTTTTCTGCTACCTTTGTCGTTGACAATCTGTATACTGGTCCTGGTGCTGATACCATTCCTGGAACCCTTTTCTATGCAACTGATTCTGCTGCAGCAAACCCTGGATACGACCTGATCATTTTTCAGATCAGTGGTAGATTCGCATACACAACCGGAGGCAACAGTTATATTAACATTGGCTATTATGACGAACTTGATGGAAGCAGTGCTCCCGGAGGTCCTTACAGTGTAATAATAGATAGTATTGAAGTCAGGGTTGCAGGTGGTGCAGAGGTTCATCATATAACACTGAAGCATGCCCAGTTCTATTGTTATGGTTCAGGTGGAACTGTCAGAGATAATATTATTGACTCATCCATGGGTTTTTACGGTGGTGGTGTCCATGTTGATGGAGACAGTTTCACCATTGTTGATAATGTTATTATCAGGTCATTTTCTGATGGTGTATATATTGCCAGTGGGAATAATACCTACATTGGTGGAAATTATATAGGGACTGATACTCTTGGAACTCGTGGGCTTGGAAACACAAGAAGTGGAATAACAGTTACGTATAATGCAACAGAAACTTACATAGAGTCTAATGTAATATCAGGGAATAAAGAATATGGGATTACATGCTCAGGAGATAGTGTTTATATCAGGTATAATTTCATTGGTACCACACCAGATGGAACAGATACACTTGGCAATTACTACAATGGAATCTCTTTTTCCATGCTTTCCGGAAGTGGTTCATATGCTGTTGTTTCAAGCAACATTATCAGTGGGAATGGGAACAATACATCCCCATATCAGAGTGATAAGTTTGGAATATATGCCAACAGAATAAAGAACCTTGTTGTTGATTCTAATTTCATTGGTGTGGATACAAGCGGAACTGTATCGTTGCCCAACAGAGGTGGAATTATGCTGGATGGTGACCCATGGGCTGGTTATCCAGACTCAGCATTTATAGCCTTTAATGTAATTTCTGGAAATCGTGGATATGGAATGCTTTTGTATGGTAATGGAATACATATTTACAATAACCTTGTGGGGTTGAATATTTATGGTGATTCCATATTGAAGAATTCCTACAGGGGAATACATGGATGGCTCAAGAACAGTATTATAGAGTATAACTACTTTTGCGGGAACAGTTATGGAGGTGTGTATCTTCTTCAATATTATGGAGAGAATCCAGATAGTAATGAGTTTTACGGCAACAGGTTCGGTCTTGGTGCAGATGGGTCAACACCCTACAAGAACAGATTCTTTGGTCTGAGAATTGATTCTGCAAACTACAATGTGATAGGGAATGATACCATGCCATTAAACTACTTTGTTGACCCCCTACAGATATATGGAGGTTCACACAACCTGATTGAGAACAATTACTTCGGGTCTGATACAACAGGAAATCCAGGTGCAGGGATTGAAGGTGAAAATGGCATATATCTGAACAATTCAAATTTTAACACAATTGAAAACAACCTCATTCTTAAATGCGGTAAAGACGGGATAAGGATAGATAATAACTCTACCAATAACGTGATTTTTGATAATCTTATAGGTCTCTGTGATAGCAATGGGATAACCGTGATAGGGGACGGTTCAGTGTACAATCAACTCAGTGCAAACCGAATATACAACAACAGAGGGATTGCCATTGACCTGGGCAATGATGGTGTCACCCTGAATGACTCAGGGGATGTGGATACAGGCCCCAACGACCTTTTCAACTATCCTGTGATATTGGGAGCCACACAGGTTTCTTCAGAACAATTCACTGTGTATGGAACATCAGCTCCCTATTCCACGGTCTCACTGTACTGGGTGTACTTTTACGTAAACTCAACAGGACATGGGGATGCCTATCAATTGCTTGGCTCAACCGTTGCGAATGATACAGGTTACTTTGAAATGAATGTTAATCTGTCCCCTGGAAATGTAATCACTGCCCTTGCTGAAGAGTATGATACTGATAACACCTCTGAACTTTCTGAAAACTTTACACTTCCTGGTCCTGCACCTGATATTGAACTTTCAGAATATTCCCACAACTTCGGCCCTGTTTCTCCTGGTGATAGTGCAGATTGGACTTTGTTAATTTATAATCAAGGAGATGATACGCTCACTGTGGACAGCCTTGTGCTACATAAACCTGTCTTCAAGGTGGTTTCCCCTACCTTCCCAAGGAATATAACCCCTGGTGCCAGTATAGATGTTTTAATAAGGTTCTTGCCTGATGATACAGTGGCGGTGTATGATACACTTGATGTTTTCTCAAACGACCCTGATGAAGCCTGGATTTATGTCAGCCTGAGTGGGGGGAGTGGAACAGGTATAATCATAGGTAAAACACGGGGGGAGCCAACTTTGAGAGTCCTTACCAATCCTGTTTTTGAGAGGGCAATAGTTGAGTTTTCTGGGGTTGAGAGAGATGGAGTTTGTTTGAGTGTTTATGATGTCTCTGGTAGACTGGTAAAAACACTTTTCAATGGTCGTGCAAAATCAGGGAGACACAGGGTTGTATGGCATGTAAAACATACAGGTGTATTCTTCATTGTGTTGAAGACCAGTGATAAGATAATATCAAAGAAAATAATAATCATGAGATAGGGACGACGCCTTTAGAGATGTTGAATATAAGGTCTTCCAGTTGCATTTAAAATTTAGATGGAGAAAGTCCCTTGACATAACCTGTTAATGAGTGTATCTATTCTGAAAAAAAGGAGGCTGAATGATCCTTATATCAATACTTGTTCTTGGTGGGCTTGGTCTTGTCTTCGGACTTTTCCTTACCTTTTCTGCAAAGAAGTTCCATGTTGAACGTGATCCGAGAATAGAGAAAATACTTGAAGTTTTGCCAATGGCAAACTGTGGTGGATGTGGTGCACCAGGATGTGAACCCTTTGCAGAGGGTGTTGTTGCAGGAAAGTACCCTGTAAATGGTTGTGTTGTTGGTGGGCAGGAGGTGGCAGATAAGATTGCAGCAATACTTGGCGTTGAGGCAGCAGCAGTTGTTCCAAAGGTTGCTGTTGTTCAATGTCTTGGAGACAGGGAAACTGCAAAGAGGTTTGCTGAGTATACAGGGATAAAGACGTGTAAGGCATTAGATCTTATTGGAGGGGATAAGGGATGTGTTTATGGGTGTCTTGGTCTTGGAGACTGTGTTGAGGCCTGTCTCTTTGATGCCATGTACATGGGAGAAAACGGGCTTCCCGTTGTGATAGAGGATAAGTGTACTGGTTGTGGTGAATGTGTCAGGGCCTGCCCCAGGGGGATAATGGCACTTGTTCCAAAGGATGCCCCTATTTATCTTGGGTGTGTGTCTCCTGAAAGGGGTAAGGATGTTTCAGATGTTTGTTCCAGAGGGTGTATAGGATGCAGCCTCTGTGCAAGGGTTGTGCCTGAAGGTAATATAACAATGGAGGGATACCTCCCTGTTATACATTATGAAAATGTTAAAAATCCAGAAGACCTTAAACCTGCTGTTGAAAGATGTCCAACAAAAACCTTTGTTGTAAGAAATCTGGAGAATGTGAATGTATAGATACCTGATTCACACAAGGGGTTTTTCTCTCCCCTCCTATGGGGTGATGATGGTTATTGCATACTTTGCTGGTCTTTATGTTATTCTCCGTGAGGCCAGGCGTGTTAAACTTGATGCGTCAAAACTTGAGAGCCTTACTTTATGGATACTGGTTGGTATGATTATAGGTGCAAGGGTATGGTATGTGATAGAGATGTGGAATTACTACAGCCAGAATGTGGGTGCAATATTCAGGGTATGGGAAGGTGGGCTTGTTTTTTATGGTGGTTTTATTGGTGGATTTGTTGGTGGACTTCTTTATCTAAAGGTCTCAAAACTCCAGTTTGGAAAGGTTACTGATGTCTTTGCACCAGGGCTCGCACTTGCCATTGGCATAGGTAGGATAGGGTGTTTCCTGAATGGATGTTGCTTTGGAAAGGTGACCAGTTCATGGATTGGGGTTGAGTTCCCAAGGAGGTGGAATCCACCTGTATATGAAACACATCTAAGGAATGGGTGGATACAGCCTGGTGCCTCACATTCCCTGCCTGTGATCCCCACACAGATAATATCCGCCATAGACTTACTTTTGATATTTGGAGTTTTACTTTTTTTGAGAAAGAGAAAGCCCTTTGATGGATTCCTCTTTTATCTTTTCCTTGGTCTTTATGGACTCCACAGATTCATTATAGATTTCTTCAGATACTATGAAGGGAATGCACTCATCTTAAAATACATAACCCTTTCACAGGCATTCAGCATAGTATTGATGATAATAAGTGTGGTGTTTATTATCAGAGGCTTGAAAACAAGGATTTCAGGGTAGGTAATCCTTCAACGGGCAGGTTTCGCAAAGGGGATTTTGCTTTTTGCAGTACTCCTTACCAAGCCTGACTATAAGTGCATGATACTCATTGAAAAGCCCTGTATCATGAGGAAGGTTTCTATGGAAGATTTCCTGTATCTCATCGTAATCTTCATCACCTTTTATAAAACCATGCCTTGAGAGGATTCTCCTTGTATAAGCATCCACCACAAATATGGGTTTTTCAATGGCATAGAGGATGATTGAGTCTGCGGTTTCCCTTCCAATACCAGGAATAGAGAGTAGCCATTCCCTTAGTGTGTGTTTCTCCAATTTTTTCATCTCTTGAATATCGCCATGGAAATCTTCCATAAACCTTTCTATAAAGGATTTAAGCCTTTTTGCCTTCAGATTGTAAAATCCAGATGGTTTTATCAGTTGTGCAAGTTTTTCTATGTTCATTTTGTTTATTTCTTCCGGGGAAAGTGCATTCTCCTTTTTAAGGTTTTCAATTGCCCTTTCCACATTCTTCCAGGCAGTGTTCTGGGTTAGTATAGCACCGACCATAACCTCAAATGGGGTTTCTCCAGGCCACCAGTGCTGCGGACCAAAATGCCTGTACAGTTTCTGGTAGAATTTTAATATCAGGTCAGCCTTCAATCCTTCCAATCCTTGATACCCCTATTTTTACAAGCCATGTATCAAGAAGGGTGGAGATTACAATGAAAAGGATAAGCCTGTTTCTCATAATAGGCCATGGATTCACAGATATACCCTTCAGAAGTAAACCAAGGTAGTGTGAAAAGGGTGAGAGGAAGATGATAAGGGAAAGCCCTATAAAACCAAGTGATAGTACAGCAGTTAAAAGACCTCCCATTCCAGAGGCAATTTTTGCTGGATTGTGTTCATTGAAGTCAACAAAGATTGTACCCATTGTGGTTGCAATAATTACAGAGGTGATTGTGAGCATTGTTCCAATAATGACTGTTACAAGGGTTATTATGAATGAACCTGTAAGCCTGATGTTGCTGGTGTAAATCACATATATGGAGATAACCGTGGTCAGGGCAATGTAAAAAATCATCTTTGATATATATATATTTCTCGGTTTCACAGGTGCTGACCTCAGAATCCACCAGTAATCACCTTCAAGGCTGATTGCAGGGAAAATGAATCGCAATGAGAGGGTTGCACTTATATATGCAACAAAACCTGTGTTTATGAGGGCTGTTATGGTGAGCCAGAAGACCTCCTTCACATATATAGGTGTTCTCCTCAATGATATTACATAAAAGAGGAGGAGTAAAAATATTATAAGAAATTGAACCCACTGGTTTGGTGAGCGTATGAATATCCTCCAGTCCTTTGATAAAAGGTTAACCAGTTGGGATGGTCTATTAAGGAAGAACCTTAACCTTATATGGGGGATTTTCTTTGAGTGCTCTGTTGTTAACCATGTCTCCCTGTACCAGTTTACACCAAGGAAATACAGAATCAGGAACAGGGAGAAAGAGACAAGGAGGAGTGAACCTGTGTATCTAAAAAATTGGAACATCCTTTCGTCAACTATACTCCTGACAACATTGAAGAGCCACTCGTTGGGGAAATAAGGGTTTGAGAACCTTAATCTATCAAGAAATCTGTTCACCGTGTACAGGTTTGTTGTCTGGGGGATATTAAAGGAATATGGATTTGTCAATATGTAAAGGTATATTATGATGCCTGATATAATGCCAAGGGTTATACCCAGTTGCTTTACACTCAGGTTGGGATTTATTCTTTTCAATACCATCAATACAATGATTCCAAGGAATGAAGGGATTGCAATGAATCCCATGAAGGATGGGATTGTGTAAACTATTCCCCATGGAGAGCCATATGCTATAAAGTATGCAAGCACAATGGGAACAGCGCCTATCAGTGTTGCCCATGAACTGAAGAAGAAGGTCTCAAATATCTTTGAAATGAAAATGTTAGCAGGAGGAACAGGAAGTGCCATGAGGAATTCTACCTCTTTTGACCTGTAGAATGTTGAAAGGGCTGTTATCCCATTGCTAATCAGGAGCATGAAGAAGAATACAAAGAAGGAATAGGAAATGATTTTTCCTGCAATTATTTCACCGATCTCCTCAATATTGTTTAAGAATGAAAAGACCCTTAAAAAGACCCAGTATGTGCCAGAAAGGAATATGAAGATAACAATAAAATAAATTAGGAGTCTCCCCCTGATTTCCTTCTTTATAAATCCCTTTATCCTCTTGAATCTAAGAGAAAAAAGTGTATTCAACCCTTTAGATTCTTCAGTTCCTTCATGAATTCTTTTTTATCACGGAATTCCCTGTAAACAGAGGCAAATCTCACATAGGATATATCGTCAAGTTTCTTCAATCTTTTCATTATCTCCTCACCAATTATCCTTGACTCCACCTCATTTGTACCAAGGTCTGATACAACGGATACAACTTCATCAACAAGGTTTTCTATTTTTTCCCTTGGAATGGGTCGCTTATGGCATGCTGTCAGGATACCCTGGAGAATCTTATCCCTTTCAAAGGGTTCTCGTCTTCCGTCCTTCTTTATCACGAGTAATGGGGTTTTTTCAATATATTCATATGTGGTGAATCTCCTGCCACAGGAGAGGCATTCCCTCCTTCTCCTTATTGCCTCACCGTCCTTTACAAGCCTTGTGTCAATCACCCTGTCATTGTCATCACCACAGTATGGACATTTCATGATTATATTATACAATAAACTTTATGGACGTCAAACATGAAATAAAAGAATTATACAGGGAAGTAAGACCCTTGATTGAAAAAAGGTTGATGGAATTCAGGGGAATATGGGAAAAAGGGGATGATTGTGCCATGTTCAAGGAGTTTATATTCTGCCTTCTCACACCACAGTCAAAGGCAAAGATATGCTGGGCTGCTGTTGAGAGAATGGAACAAAAGAGTCTTTTGCTGGATGGGGATTACAGGGAGATACTTGAATGCCTTGAAGGGGTGAGGTTTAAGAATAAAAAGGCAGAGTACATTATTTATTCAAGGGCAATTTTTCTGGATAATGGTAGACCCAGAGTAAAAAACATAATTTCAAGGTTTAAATCACCTGAAG
>QNDZ01000041.1 GCA_003646055.1 bacterium | reverse complement strand
CCAAGACACATACCATCCTCCGTTTTTCTGTAAACTAATACCATTATGGGAAAAGTCAAGTTAAATGTCCTTCAATGGAAAATTACGGATAGTCTGAGGGTATTCCCTCTTGACAAGGTAGGAGTTTTTGATAAATATTACCTGAGCCGGGGTGGCGGAATTGGCAGACGCGCACGGTTGAGGGCCGTGTGGGGTATCCCGTAGGGGTTCAAGTCCCCTCCCCGGCATTATTTTTTCCCCTTACTTCTCAGGATAAATGCAGGTGAGGTGAATGGATATTTTTCAAGGATTATCTCTTTTTGCTTTCTATTCCTAACAGCCTCAAAATAAAGGGAATAGGGAAGAAGGAATGTATCAAGGGGTTGAATAATCATTTTCTGATTCAGAATATTGTAAAGTGTGATTCCAGGTTCACCCTCTAACTTGTATTCCCTTCCCATAAGCATATACTGGAGCAAGAATCTGGCATCCTTTTCATCTGTATTCATGCATATATACACGGGTAAAAGTTTAAAACTATCATTCAGGATTGCACGTTTTATATAAGTCTTTCCCTCTTCTGTTTTACCAGAAAGCACCAGTGCAATACCCTTTTCATAATCACAACCTGCCAGTTCCATTGCCTTTTCATAATCCCCCTTCTGAAGCATATTAAACAAAAGTGCCCTTTTCTCCTCCTCCTTCTCCCTGTTCTTTATGTACTCATACTTATCCCTCATACCCCTTATCAATGGCATAAGCCCCTGTCTGTACTTGTATAGCGTATCTGTTGAAACCTCCCTTTCAAGGGTGCTTCTTAGCCTTCTCATATACATGGGAAGCACTATCCTTGTTGCCCTGTTCTTATAGTGAAGTTTGTTAAGATACAACTCAAGAACAGGAACATATCTGGATAGAAGATTGAAGTAATATGGCTTATTCCTGATATTTATAAAACTGTCAGTAATCTTTCTATGTATGTCCAGAATCCACTTTTCGCCATGCCTATCAAGTACAGCATCCGCATCCTTCAGATAATCTATCCAGTATAAAATCTCCTTCTTTATACCCTCATCATCATTCTTTTTCTTCAAGAATTTAATGTAATTAACAAGTCCATCAGGCCTTATCTCTCTGTACTTCTCAATTATGATATTCTCAAGTTTTCTATCAGGATGCCTCAAATATGTCTTAACAAGTCTGGAAAATTCAGCACTATTTCCACCATTCAATGAAAGTAACAGATAAATCAATATCACTTTGTAATCCTCCTGAAATAATCCTCTATGATTTTTCTGTATGCAGGTGGGTATTTTTCACGCTTCAGCCTTTTTTCAAGCAGGGATTTCAAAAACGGATGCCTCTCACCAAGATTTTCAGGGAGTTCAACCATAATGGGTGGATACTCCTTACCAGGTTCTGACCTTCGCTTCTTTGAGATTTCTCTCCTTCTCACAGATTTAATGGCCTCAAGAAACTGATTTATGACCTTCTCCTGCCGCTTCATCACATCCTGATTCAGGTAGCCCCTTTCAAACTCATCTGCAAGTTTTTCCATCTCATCAGCAAGTGAGGAGAATGCATCACCAAGTTTTCTCACCTTAGAGGCAAGTCTCCTTTGCTTCCCTGCAAGTTCCTTCAATCCCTGAGACCTTGCTGGCGCAGGAAGGGGTAAAAGGCTCATCAACTGCTGACCAATGCTCTTCTGTTCATTTGATAACATCTGGAGTGCAGAGAGCATTGAACCACCTGAAGAGGGTGGGGTCTCAAAGAGAAGAACAACTGAAAGGGCAAGTTTCCTTTTTATCCGTGGAAGAACATTTTTGATGTCCTCCGGGTGGTCAACAAGGTCTGAAAGCATCTTCCCTGCCTCTCCAAGTTCCTGGAAAACAATGGGCGAAAAACCAAGTGTGGTAAGAAAAAGCCTCTTTGCAGTTTCTGTCTCCTGGTTTACAGCAGAAATAATTCCTCCAAGCAAAGTTCTTTCAGTTTCAATACTGTCAAGCATTGATATGGTGAAGTAGATATCAACAGCAAGATAGGTGAGCATTTTTTTAGCCCTTTCTCCACCTGTCATGGAGGTGCGCAACTGGTTCAGTTTATCAAGCAGAGAAGAAAGGTTTTTAAGCAACTGGGTTCCCAGTTTTCTGTTTATCCTGCCCTGCTTTAATTCCCCCTGAAATCTTTCCATCAATTCTTTCAAATTCATTTCCTCTGCCATTTCACCAATTTTCTGTAAAGCCTCCAGATCGCTTGACTTCATATCTGAGATTGTTTTTTCTGCCCTCCTGTTCAGTTCTTCCTGTTCCATTGCTGTCAAACTATCAGGGGATTCCTCACCAAGTATATCAGACTCCTTCTCCTTTATATCCTCAAGTTGTGATATTGCTTTATTCACATCCATAAGATTTTTTATCTTTTCAAGGAGCTTTCTCCCCATCCTCAGCATCTCAAGAAGTTTTTCCTGGTCAAGTTTTATTTTCTCAAGACTGGTGCTGGGTGTTATTGAGTCAGGTAAATGGGACTTTATTGTCTCCAGGTCAAGGCTCTGCAAAAGTTCTTTTATCCTTTCCATCTCCCTGGCAAACTCAGGGGACTGGAGAGACTTTGCAATCTCTCTCATATTCTCAAGGGTTTGAATAAGACCCTTCTGTTTTTCAAGTGTTTCCCTTAAATAACTCACGTCCTCTGGCGTCAGTTCACCCTTCATCATAAGATTCTCCACACTCTTTTTTATCTCCTCCTGTCTCTCAATAATATCACCTGTTAATGAAGACATGGTGTCAGCAAGTTCAGATGCCTCAGAAAAGTATTCATCAAACCCAGGCATGAAGACAAGAAGTGGACTTGAGAATGAAACCTGTCCTTTCAGATCAACTGCATAAAGTTTCAGATGGACAGAATCTCCTGGCAACATATTCTTTATGGATATCTCAATAGAGTCCTGAATCCTTATTCCCGTGATGCTGTATTCCTTAACACTTTTTCTCTCCATCACTATACCTATCTTTTTCAGTCCAATGTCATCCTCTGCCTGAAAAACAAGTGGAACAAGATTGGTTGTTGTTATCCTGTAATCACCCTGAGGATAAACAATCTCAATCTCTGGTTTTTCATCTGGTATGCAGTGTATTTTTATTTTATAATCATCCGATGTTAAATTCAGTGAATCCTCAAATGTAAGGATATAGGTAGTATCTTTATAAACCCTGATGTGAAACGTAAATCTTTTCCCATAGATCTTTTCATTGTCAATGCCTTCAATTGATCTAAGCCTCCTGTTAGCCATACCGGATACTCTAACAATAGTGCCTTCTATTGAGTTTACCTCTTCTGGGATTGTGGATTCAATCTGTGCTGGAACATTTATATATTCAGGATATATGTATTTAACCTCAACCTGCTCAATCTGGAGTAGTGGCAATACCTCTATTTTTATGTCCCTTGTATAATGCCTGTAGCCAATTCTGAAGACAGATGTTGTATCAGGCTTCAGGACAATCCCCCATCTAAAATCTCTCATTTTAATCATTTTTTCTCTTCTTCCAGCACCATAAACAAAAACCTCTGGAAGGTTGCTTTTTACAAGAACGAAGGATGGCTCTCCTTCTGCAACATAACCTTTTGTATAAAGTACATCAATATAGGGATTAATAACCTTCAAATTCTTATGGGAAGACAAAAAAATAATTATTGAGAGTATAAAAAGCACTGATGGAACATAAAATTTTCTCCAGTCAAAAACAGGCACTCTTTTTGAAAAATATATGTTTTCAGATTCTGAAAGGGCTTGATTAAACCATTTATTATCATCCTGCTCAGTCTTGAACGGGAAAAATACAAGGAATAACCTCCCCTTAAAATCAGGGTTCATCATTTCAAGATATTTAACGGTATTCCTCAGGGATGGGAGTTTTATCAAGGGTAATATCAATGAAACAAAGGAAGGGAATAAAAGCAATCCAATCTCTTTGTAATCAAACACAAAATGCCTTTTCAGTATTCCTACGAAGGATATGTAAAAAAACAGGAATGATAGGGCAAAAAGAAGTCTGTAAATAAAGAATACAAAAACCCTTCTTTTATGGAAACTTAATACCCTAAAAATCAGGGGTTTCTTGGTATCTTGTATGTGCAAGGTCCACAAAGTCCCTGATTGAGATAGAACTTATCCACTTTAAATACCTTGTGGAAGTCTCCAAAACTAACTTCCCATTCAGAAGGGAAATACTTAAATCCTGCCACCTCTTCATATTTCTTGAACATAATTTCAAAGGGCATATCAGGATACTCAATCACAACCTTTTTTATCCTCCCCTCTTTATCCACATATAACCTTCCAGGAACTCCATCCAGTGTAAAAGATACCTCCGATGGGTTTCCCTTCTTTGTCCATTTATAAGGGGGAAGGAAGAGAATCCAGTTGTATGCTGCAAGGTTCAGGGTTTCAAGTCTGCTGGTAATCTCTTTATAGTGTTTATAATAAGAGAATTTATAGGTTGTGTCATTTTTGAAAACATAGAAATACCTGTCTTTAAGCATCCCCACTGAATCCCTGATTTCAACCGTAATCCTGTATGCATCATATCCCCTTGCCCATGAAAAAGAGAGATTAAGGGTATCTTCACACTTTATGGTATAAACCATATCCCTGACCCTGGATATAAAATCTGCTTTTCTTTGGTCAAGGACTATTGTTGGATTTGCTATACCAAAACTCAAAAGAATCAACAGCATGATATATATTTATAAGTCTAAAGCGATTTTGTCAAGGAGGAATATAAAACAAAATGGGAGGAGGGGACGGTGCATGCATTTATGCATTTATTGGATTACATACGTTTCTAAGCATGAGCAAGTTACATCAGTCTGAACTATCATGAATGGTTATGGCAATACATCCCAAAGATTTACAGCTTTCGCTGATTTCCAATATATTGATTATGAAGTGATTACAATAATACCATCCCCTTTCTTATGTCATGGTATCTGTAAGGATGTGTGTTTCTTTCATTGTTAAATAGTTGTCATGATATGGCTATTTATAGTAACAATTAGAAATTTCTGTATTTTAGCAAAGTTCTAACACAATGAACACAATCTATTAACCTATTGATATACAAATCAATACACAGAATGCACAGGAATGAAGGAGAATTTCTGTGGGGGTACAAATGCATAAATGCATGCACCGTCACCAGAAATTAGACCAGTTTTACATCAAAAGACTGCCCAATACTGAAATACTTATCATTACCAATCATACTACTGTATCCATGGATATATGTATACGATAAGAAAAATCTAAGCCTTATGTTGGTTGCTTTCACAGGGTAAGAAAAGGAAATAAAGGGTGCAATCAAAGGATAACTTTTATCGGGGTATATATTATCATAATCAAGATGTGATTTATTGAAGGTGATCCCTCCAGATAAACCAACGGCAATATTCTTCATCTGTAAATATCCAACACTTATTAAAACCCTCCTTCCAGTCAACTTGATCTCAGTTGTATCAGACTCACCAAGATCTGTGGCAATAA
Source organism: bacterium (assembly GCA_003646055.1). Classification (GTDB taxonomy): domain Bacteria; phylum Hydrothermota; class UBA3072; order UBA3072; family B12-G15; genus B12-G15. Next base: position 5,324 of record QNDZ01000041.1, on the reverse strand, counting down.
CCTGCTCATAAAAGTTAGACTGCCTGTAGTCAAAACCAAGGATGAGTTTCCCCTCTGTGAATTCCAGCCCTCCACCAAACTGAAACGTTGGTCCATAATTAAATTCAGCATTCACACCAGGAAGAAACATCTCCTCAACCTGGTGTGTTAAAAAAAGATTAAAGGACAGGATAAAAAGTATCATACCTACCTCCCTCTGGATCGTTTCTTATAAATGCCCCATAACAACACCCAGGAATGATGGCAAAAAGGCCTTTATAAGTACAAAAACAGGAATAAGTTTGTATTTTAATCCGGTTCCCGTTTCTCCATACTGAACCTCACCACCATAAACATACTTCTGATACTTATAAAGCCCAATTGTCCCTATCAGGCTCCCGGCCCCTACACCAATTGCCGTTTTCCACAGAGATAATTTTTTGTCCTTCAATATGCTGCCAGTCAAAAGGATAGAAGGGGTTACGGACACCTCTGAAAATACTGGTTCTGTCAGAATACCAAATGGAGATGTCTTATCCCCCGAATAGTACAAAAGACTGACAGTCTCCATAACAAAATACCCAATCTGACCCGCACCATATTCTGCCAGACCATTGTATCTTTCATTGATGGTAAAAGCGTAAAGAAGAACAAAAATCATGACCCCTCCTTTATACTGACATCGGTTAATCCCGTGGTTTCTTCAGTCCCAAACTTATACCTTACCAAAAATCTCCTTTCCATCTATCTATTTCATTGACAGAAACTAAAACTGTCAAATTGTCATCCTCCGTCCCCAGGAATGGGGGGGAGAGGAGAAATCCTCCCCCTCTCATTTTACCATCTCTGTTGAACAACATATTCTTAAACCTCACTATCCATGCTTTCCAATCTTCAGGTTGTAGATGATAAGATAATGAAGAAAACCAATCAGAAGAATCGACCAGACCATGTTAAAGGCCCTGTTAAAGAGACCTTCAAGAACAAGAATAACAATCAATAAAAACATAGCCAGTTCAGATAAAAGTCTCCTGCCTCTGAGTTTAACAAAAACAGCAACAGCCATTGAGAGAAAAAGAAAACCCATAACCACATTAAGAACCATCATTAACCTTCGCCTCCAATTTCTTTTTTGTTCTTTCAATACATGCCAGCATTTTTATCTCCTCAAACAAACCAAACACAAGTATGTAAAATATGTAAGAAGAAGAACTGGCAAAAATGATTGCTGTCCCAAGAAGGATTAAAATTGCTACTTGCATCACCATAAAAGGAACATCTTTATCCCTTATAAACAGTATAAGAATCCAACCCCATACCGCTAAAAAAACCAGGCCCTCAATTATGGAAAGAATCTTCATCAGTCCTCCTTTGCTATATATTCAACTACTACCCCTGCAGGTTAAATAAGCTCCAAAAACTGCTCCAGCTGCACCTATGGCACCAAAGTAACAACCCACTCCACAGGTTAAATAACATCCTGCAGCTGCTGCTCCAGTTGCTCCTATAGCTCCAAGTATAGCCGCTATACAGGACATTGAAATTGCTTTTGTACCCATTGGAATAAATTTCACTTCATTCAAATTCCCTTTCATAACAGCCTTAAGTTCATAAGCGAGATCTGACACATCCTTTGTAGAAAAACATCTGTATCCAAAGTCAGAGAGTATTTCGTTCCTATGTTGTTGAACATAAGAGATTCCTGATTCTATGGAGTCAATCATCTCCTCTGTAAAACCATAGGTAAGCAAGGTGTCTCTCATCCCTGGAATGTCATCTATGTTCTTGTTCAAGGATACATTTTCATCAAGAATAACATTTGCCACAGCCCCAATAAATCCTATAGAATCAAGATGGTCAACAAACGAAATCAATCCATCAGCAGCAGACTTAATAGCAGATTCATCACTGGTAGTCAATATAGTATGGATATTTGCTTTCGCCTGAACAAGTTTACCCTGATCAATCCTTGCAATAGCATTACCAAGTGCTTGAACAGAACCTTCATCCATCATCTGAGCATCAGAATCTACCTGTAATGATGAAAAACCATAGGAAGTGGAACTTTCCATACCACAACCTGAAAAACAAAAAACACCTATAAGAATAAAAAAGGATAGATAGATAGACAGATAGATTTAGATTTCATTCTTCCTCCCTCTTTTAATTTAACCATCTCCAACAAAAACCTCAGGATACTGTCAAATTTTCAACCTAACGTTCCCAGGAAATAAAAAAAATCTCCCTATAAAAAGAGAAAGAAAAAATTGACAACTGAATAGGTATAATAATTTGGACAAGCCTCTCGGCCTATTAGTACCGCTCGGCTGAAGCCGTTGCCGGCCTTACACCTGCGGCCTATCAACCTCCTCATCTCGGAGGGGCCTTAGCCTTAAGACCGAAGCCTTAAGGCGGGAGACCTAATCTTGGGGCGGGTTTCCCGCTTAGATGCCTTCAGCGGTTATCCCTTCCGCACATAGCTACCCTGCTGTGCCACTGGCGTGACAACAGGTACACCAGAGGTGCGTCCACCCCGGTCCTCTCGTACTAGGGGCAGCCCCCCTCAAGTCTCCTACGCCCGCGGAGGATTAAGTCCGAACTGTCTCACGACGTTCTGAACCCAGCTCGCGTGCCGCTTTAATGGGCGAACAGACCAACCCTTGGGACCTTCTCCAGCCCCAGGATGCGACGAGCCGACATCGAGGTGCCAAACCTCGCCGTCGATGTGAGCTCTCGGGCGAGATCAGCCTGTTATCCCCGGAGTACCTTTTATCCGTTGAGCGACGGCCCTTCCACTCGGAACCGCCGGATCACTAGGCCCGCCTTTCGGCTCTGCTCGGCCTGTCGGCCTCACAGTCAGGCTCCCTTCTGCCCTTGCACTCTACAGCCGGTTACCGTCCGGCTTGAGGGAACCTTTGGGCGCCTCCGTTACCTTTTAGGAGGCTACCGCCCCAGTAAAACTGCCCACCTGGCACTGTCCCCGGAGATCCACTCCCCGGGTTAGAGCTCCGACAAGACAAGGGTGGTATTTCACCGGCGCCTCCACCGAGGCTGGCGCCCCGGCTTCACAGGCTCCCACCTATCCTACACATGCCTTGCCAAAACCCAATACCAAGCTGCAGTAAAGGTTCACGGGGTCTTTTCGTCCTTCCGCGGGTACGTGGTATCTTCACCACGACTCCAATTTCGCCGGGCCCCTCGTTGAGACAATGCCCAAGTCGTTACGCCATTCGTGCAGGTCGGAACTTCACCCATTCCCATGTTACCATGGGGGGTAGACTATACCTTCACCTCACCGAGTACCCTTAGGAGGTCCTTCCTGCTGCATTTTCTCTTACCTGAAGGGTCCATTCCATACGCAAGGTCAATAATCTCCTTCAGGTGTTGTTTGTTCAGATGAAGATTCGCATGAACCATTTTGCAGATTTTTGCAAATCGTTCAAAGTCTTCAGCCTTTGCTCCTTTAAGGGGATACCTTTCAAAATGTGGTATTATCCTCTTAACCAGGTCTTTCACTGACCGAACCTCATACTTGTAGGTTCTATCTGACCTGGAAAACCTGATACCTCCACACCTGAAGTATCTATGAATTGCTTTAAGGAGTTCAAGGTCCCTTCTATTCAGGGTTATAGAGAAGGAAGGCCTGGTTTCTATTCCAACCTTCAACCTTCTCCTTTTACTGAAACTAACACAGAAGGAACCCTCACCTTCAACAATCCCTGTTATGTACCAGGGATGGAGTTTTTCATTCATAAAACCCCCTTTTTATGAGCAGGAGGCCTCCGTAGACACTCACTTCCTCCGCTGTTAGCGAAGGGGTGAGGGCCGGCGTGTTGCGCACAGGGGTGTGTGCGCCTCCCCTTTCGGGTCAGTCGTTACAGGTCCTGCCTCATAAGGCAGGTTCCCTCGGGATTACCCTGCCCTGCAGGGCTTCCCCGATATGAGCCGGTGTTTCACCATCCTTCACAGGATGGTGGGGCAAGTCCTCACTTACCCGACAAGGAATTTCGCTCACCTTTATCCTGATATTTCTATCAGGGGTGGACTATATCTTTATCCAGTCAGGGTATCATATATCTCCTTAAGCCTTTCGTGTTCTCCTGAATTCATACTCATGGCAATCTTCACAATCTCCTTGAAGCCTTCTTCTGTGAGATGTCTGCCTTCTGCCATCTTTCTAACAATTCTGGCAAATTTTCGGAAATCCACGTTCTTTTTTGTCTTCAATGGATGTCTCTGAAAAAAATCCACGACCTTCATTAGACATTCGTGTTTCCGTATCCTGAATTCGTATCGGTCATCATGGTTCTGTCTCACCACACCGCATCTAAAAAACCGCTTCAGCGCATAGAGAATCTGAATATCCCTCTTGTGCTGCACCACTCTGAATTCAGGAAGAACCCGATACCCCACTTTCATTTCGGGATGCTCGTATATTCCAACATAGAAGCAACCCTCGCCATCCACAAAACCAACTACCCAATCAATATCCAGTTCCATAAATCACCTCCTGACTGGATACCCGGCGTGTAGTCTCTGAGGATCTCCCTGATGGGATTTCCTGCGGATTGCCCAATCCCTTCCATTTTTACCGGGTAGTCCCTGGTAGGAAGGGCTCTAAGGGTTTTCCCGCATACAGCCGGGTATTGCCCCTGCTGTTTCCAGCAGGGCAGGCAGCACTGCTACCTTAGGACCGTTCTTTTTACGTTATCAGCCTTCAGGCTGACGGGCATACAAGCCCCTCCATATCGCTATGGAGATCGGACCATCTCATTACCCGAAGGACCGACGGCACATCCCCTTCAGGGGTTATGTCCTTCGTGGCACCTGGCGTATGGCCTCTGAGGATTTTCCAAGGAGGTCAGAAACTACTTCCTCATAAGTATGGTCTCTTTTTCCGCCATCATTCATCTTTTGTCTGATTTTCAGAATCTCGATCAATCCGTCCACTGTCAGATGTTTTCCTTCCTGCATAAGTTCTGCAATCTTCTTAAACTTTGAAAAAACCTTCTTTTTCGTCGCACTAAGAAATCCAAACCTTTCAAAGAATGGAATCACATTATTCACAATCGCATTGAAGTTGTTCACCTCATAGTAATAAATACCATCCTCTCTCTGTCTCAAGGTTCCACATCCCAGATGTCTCTTAAACAACGCCAGTATCACCCTCTCTTTCTGCGATACATTGAAGCATAGGGAAACCTTCCACTTCAACCTGTAATCCTCTCTTTTTCGTAAAACCACATTAAAACTACCTTCACCATCCGCAAAACCAGCCAGATACCAGCCGATTTTCGGAGGGACCTTCTTTATCCTTGGATCCATAAAAACCTCCCTGGAATCTT
>QNDZ01000040.1 GCA_003646055.1 bacterium | reverse complement strand
GTATATATATCAATCTTGTTTATAGAACCCCCATATCTATCAACAATATCTACAACACCTATAAAAAATTCCTGTAATAATTCTGTATCAGGGTCTTCTTCACTATAACCTGAAAAATTCACAAAAATCGTTGTTACCACCCTGTATTCACCCTTCATACCTGACTTTATAAACTTCATCACACCCTGAGGAAGCAACCCACCATCAATCTTTCTCTGGTGTTTATGGTTTTTTCCCAATGATTTTGATAAACCTGAAATCTCTTCAATTTGAATCTTCTCCCCATTCACCCAGACCTCACCAGGCCTGGCTGCCTCTTCCATTCTGGTCAATTCCTTAATAACTTTGCCGGTGAGCAGAAGTTCTCTCCTTCTGTCATCACCCAATAAAATTTCATTCCACTTTCCAGAACTTATGGCTATCTTCATGGATATACTTGACTCACCAGCGATTGTATCAATCGTGTAAAACTCCTTGATTCTATCCATCAGGAGCCTGGCACATTGAACTGCCCTCTTTTTGGCAACACCTGCATGCTCGTAAAACCCGACGAGAAGGGCATCACCCCCAAATTTCAGTACGTTTCCACCTAAATCACCTGTGATGTTAAGCATGGAACCAAAAAATTTATTCAGGATACTTGATAATTCCTCTGTCCCTGGTTTGCCCAGTTGACCAAGTTTCTCAGAGAGTTCTGTAAAACCCGAGATGTCCATAAAGAGAAGGGCGCCTTCTGCCAGGAATGGCTCTCCAGTGTTCAAATCAAGTAGTCTTTTCCTCACAAATGGTTCAATTTTTTCTAACTCCATAATCTCCTCATAGAAATGATTTTATCCAAAAATAACCGCTGTTCAATAGTTTTTATACCGGAGTAAATTTATCTCTTTCTACCCCTTTCAAATATAAAGTCGTATTTTTTTACACCCATATATTCAGCAACATAATCACATTTTGCCCTTAAGAGGAAGAAGACCTCCCTGTCTATATCAACAAGGGTTTCAGTGTTTGCATGTCCCTTTGCAATAACAATATCAACATCATAAAATATCTTTCTGAAATCTTCTGATACCTCTTCCATGATTATTCCCAGGGAATCAGAACCTGTTTCCACAATCTCAGCAATATTCTCAATTCCTGTTCCATATACATCCTTTATTGTAATGTCATTTATCACAGGCCCGGACTTAACTGCAACCATTCTCTTTAGTCCTGTTATTTCTTCAAGGAGAACCCTGTCAAAAATAATTTCACCTGCATTGTCTGCTATCAGTAGTAGGGATTCTGCCTCTTTTAACCTTTCTCTAAAAATTTCTTTCTCGTCCTTTTTAAATTCAAAATGGAGTTCCTCTTCCAGTTTTTCAAAGTCAAGATGAATCTCTCCACTAACACCAAGGTCTATTGCATTCCCCAGTGCAGAGACCTTTAACGCAGCACCAAGTGGATCATGTGAATTCCTGACATACTCTTTGAGAAGAGGGTAAACCTGCAACGCAATCTCATTCTCTCTTCTCTTTTCCTCAAGGTATGGATCGTTTTTCCCTGTCTCCACCCTTATAATCCTGCTTATGATTGTCCCCATATGTGCAGGTGTCTTATCAGGTTTTATACTGGCAATCCCCCTGGCAACCTTTATCATGAGTTCTGTATTGTTTTCTTCCCCAACAAACTTCATTGTCCTCAATGCAAAGTTCATTGCACAGGGAAAGCACACAGGCTTTATTTTCATTTCCCCTCCCTAAAGTGTTCAAACCCCTCTGGAGATACAGGTTTGTTGTCAAGGTTAATACCAACCCCTTCACCCACCTCTCCAATTCTGGTGACATAGTCCTCTTTAATGTCATCAGGTGAAGTGAATAGAAGTTCATACTCCTCTCCACTATTCACAGAGAATACAACAGGGTGTAAACCTCTTTCTTTGCAATAATACATGGCATCCTGATTAATCGGGATTGCCTCACCAGCAAGATTTATTGATACACCATTTATCCTGCTTATCCTCTCTGCGTCTCTTAAAAGTCCATCTGATATATCAATCATTGATGTAATATTGTATTTCTCCACAAGTTCAATGCCTTCTTTTATCCTGGGAAGTGGTTTTATAAATTTTTCTGTTGCTCTTTCTCCTGACAAAAAAAGTTCAAGCCCTGCCCTTGAACCACCAAGGTCACCTGTGACATAAACATAATCACCAGGTCTTGCTCCTCTTCTCATAATTGGTTTCTCTGCCTTACCAACAATGGTGAATGAAAGCACAGCAAGCATAGAAAATACGGTATCACCACCTGCAAGTTCCACTCCATATATACGGGCAAGTTCAGAAACACCCTTAACCAATTCTTTGATCACTTCACCACTTTCCCCTGCTATACCTATAAAAAAATATTCGGGTTTTCCACCCATGGCTGCTATATCACTCAGTGCACCTGCAAAACTCCTCCAACCAGCATAATAAAGAGGAAGCTCTTCAGGGAAATGGGTTCCCATAATAAAAATATCCTTTGTTATAATCCTGTTATCAATCACTGCACAATCATCACCAATGAATTTAGATGAAAAAAGGTCGCCTATATATTCTATTATAAAATCTTCAGTCCTTTTCACCCTTCACCCTTATCTTCAACTCCTCTTTCTTTTTTTCAAGTGATTTTATAATGGAATGAATGGGTTCACTCCCTCCACCTACAAGCAAACCTGTAAGAAAATAATCCACTATATTCAATACAGAATAAGGGTTGTTCGTTGTCCATACACCAAGATTTGTGAACACACCAAGTTTTGAAAATATCCCGATCCTTCCAAAGAATGTGATGATAAGAGAAACTCCGGTGCAAAGAAACCACATAACCCTTTTTCTCCTCTTTCTGGGAATGAAATCACTTATCTGCTCAAGAGACCTTTCAACCACCACAGAAAGCGCAATAATTCCAAAAAGTATCCCCATTTATCACCTCCGTAAAAAAGGGGGGCTTAAAGCCCCCCGCTCCAGTTCACATACTTACTTTACAATGTTCTTCAGCCCGGTTCCAGGCTTGAAAACAGGAACCTTCCTTGCAGGCACCTTGATGATCTGGGATGGATCCCTTGGATTCCTTGCCTTCCTGGCCTTTCTCTTCCTGACCATGAACGTTCCGAAACCAACAAAGGTGACCTTGTCGCCCTTTTTGAGTGCCTTGGTGATTCCACCGAGCATTGCCTCAACGGCCTTCTGTGCCTGCTTCTTACTGAGCCCTGCCTCTTTTGCAATGTGTTCAACCAACTGCTTCTTGTTCATCTAAACCTCCTTGTTTATTTTAGATATTTTAAACATGTTTTATCAATTTGTCAAGAGGGAAAGTGTAAAAAATTGAGGAATAGCAAGGGTTTACGACCACCAAAATTCTGAAACACATGTACCTACTTGGATTTATAGTTATTGAAGGTTATTTTCTGATAATCAAGAAGTTATATTTTGTATAGTGAAATGGTGGTTTGTTGTTGACGAAAAGGAAAACTTGCTTAATATAGTCCTATGAATAAAAGGGTACTTGTTATTGGTCTTGATTGTGCAGAACCCAGCCTGGTTTTTGAAAAATGGGCTGACCAGCTTCCGAATCTTTCAAGGCTGAGAAGCAATGGGATCTGGGGAAGGCTTGAAAGCACAATACCTCCTATCACTATTCCTGCATGGGCCTCAATGATGACAGGAAAACTTCCAGGAACACTGGGATTCTATGGGTTCAGAAACAGGAAGGATTATTCTTATGAAGGGCTCTCCTTTGCTACTTCACTCATGCTAAGAGAAAAGACTGTATGGGATTATCTGAAAGACAAAAAATCCGTTGTTATAGGTTTCCCCCCATCCTACCCCCCAAAACCCATAAACGGGGAACTCATTTCCTGTTTTCTAACCCCAGGTATTGACTCCAACTTTACCTATCCAGAGGAATTAAAAGGCGAAATTCTTGGAAGGTTTGGAGAGTATCTCCTTGATGTTAGAAATTTCAGAACAAATGATAAGGTATGGCTGAAGGATGAGATATTCAAACTTGGTAAACAGAGAATGGAGGTTGCCAGATACATGATGGAGACAAGGGACTGGGACTTTTTCTTCTTTGTGGAGATGGGTGTTGATAGGCTCCATCATGGTTTCTGGAAATTCTTTGATAAAGAACACAGAAAGTACGAACCAGGGAATCCTTTTGAAAATATAGGGATTGAATACTATAAAATGATAGACAGTTACATTGGAGAACTCATTGATGCTGCTGGTGATGATACAATGATAATGGTGGTATCTGACCATGGAGCAAAAAGAATGGAAGGTGGAATTGTAATAAACAAGTTTCTCATGGATGAAGGATACTTAAAATTGAAGTCCCACCCTGAAGGAATTTACAAATTAAAGGATGCTGAAATTGACTGGGAGAACACAATTGCGTGGGCAGAGGGAGGATACTATTCAAGGGTTTTCATTAATGTTAAGGGAAGGGAACCAAATGGCAAGGTTTTAGAAGAAGATTACGAAAAGGTGAGGGATGAACTCATAGAAAAGATAAAGGGGATTCCTGACCACAATGGAAATCCCATGAAGACCAGGGCTTACAGACCCGAAGAGATATATCCTGAGGTAAAGGGCATCCCACCAGACCTCATTGTTATCTTTGGGGATTTGTACTGGAGGGCAGTTGGCTCACTTGGATTTGAAAGCATATACACCTTTGAAAATGATACTGGTCCAGATGACGCAAACCATGCACAGCACGGTGTCTTCATACTTTCTCCTCATGAGAAAAATGGTGAAAGAAAAGGATTACACATAACAGATGTGGCTGGAACACTTTTTGATATTTACGGTATTGAACCAGAAGGGAAGTTCATGGGTAAAAGTGTATTAAGGGAGGTAGAGAATGAACAGGAATGAAGGGTTTGTTGTATGGTTTACCGGTCTTCCGAGTTCAGGGAAGTCAACCCTTGCGCAGAGGTTGAAAGACGAACTGATAAAAAGGGGGTTCAGGGTTGAGGTGCTTGATGGTGATGTTGTGAGGGAGCACATATCAAGGGGTCTTGGGTTCTCAAAGGAAGACAGGGATGAAAATATAAGAAGGATATATCATGTTGCCTATCTTTTAAAGAGGAACGGTGTGGTTGTAATCACTGCTGCAATATCACCATACAGGGAGATAAGGCAGGAGGCAAGGGAACTATTGAAAGACTTTGTGGAAGTATATGCATCATGCCCTGTTGAGAAGTGCATTGAAAGGGATGTGAAGGGAATGTACAAAAAGGCACTTGCTGGCGAGATTAAAAACTTTACAGGAATTGACGACCCCTATGAACCCCCTGAAAACCCTGAGGTAATATGTGAAACAGATAAGGAGACCGTTGAGGAATCCGTTAAAAAAATTATCAACAAGTTGATAGAGATGGGATATATTGAACCCACTGATGAAGATGTATATACAGAGGAAGAAGAGGAGATAATAAAGAAGAGGCTTGAAGACCTGGGATATATTTAATGAAAAGACTTTTCATCCTCAGTATTGACGGAGTCCCATACTCTCTTCTCACTTCACTAATAGACATGGGGGTCATGCCTTTCTTCAAATCCCTTATAACAGAAAAGGGGTTCAGGCGTTACAACTCTGTCCTACCCACAATCTCATCAGTGGCTTGGGCAAGTTTTATGACAGGTAAAAATCCTGGTGCACACGGGATTTTTGGTTTTATTGACAGAAGGCCTTCTCCTTTCAAACTCTATCTACCAACAGGAAAAAATCTCAGGTCAAAAACCCTTTTTGAAATTGTGTCAGATGCAGGGAAAAGAACCATATCTTTCAATGTTCCCATGACCACACCACCAAGAAAGGTGAATGGGGTCATGGTCTCTGGGTTTCTGTCCACAAAACTCCATTCTGCAGTCCATCCGCCAGAGATTGCACAGAAACTTGAATACATCGGGTATATTATTGACGTTGACCCTTCCCTTGCCTTAAAGGACGAATCTACCTTCTGGAAACAGGTTTATAATGCCCTTGAAGGAAGGAAAAATGCTGTGAAAACATTTATTGGTCAGGAATGGGACATGTTCATGCTCCACATTATGGAGACTGATAGGGTTAATCACTTCTACATCCACAATCCTGAAAAACTTCACTCCTTTTACACGGAACTTGACCATTACATAAAAGGGATTTTTGAATACATACCTGACGATGCAGATGTTCTTCTTCTTTCTGACCATGGTTTCTGCTCCATTGAAAAAGAGTTCTATGTTAACACTTATCTCTCCCGGAAGGGACTATTGAAGTTTAAGGTTGAAGACCCAAAGTCACTGAACGAAATGGACAGTTCCACCATTGCCTATTCCCTTATTCCTGGAAGGATTTATCTAAATCTAAAGGGAAGGGAGGAAATGGGTTCAATTCCACAGGGTGATTACAATAGGGTAAGGAATGAGATTGTGGATATGCTGGGAGAACTTGTTGACAATGGCATCATAAAGAGGGTATGGCTGAAAGAAGAACTGTACAGCGGTCCATTCCTTGATGAGGCACCTGATATAATACTTGAGCCTTTTGATGGAATAGATATTAAAGGGGATATAAACAGAAAAGAACTTTTTGGCAAATCCAGTATAAAGGGCATGCATACACTTGAAGATGCGTTTATACTGTGGATAGGAAAAGAACTGAAAGGGAATAACAGTTTCTCCATAATTGACATTGCTTCCTCCATACTGGATGAACTGGGTGTTGGAAGACCTCCTGATATGGAGGCCTCAGGATGTCTCGCATAAATATAAAGCGCGTTATTTTTATATGTGGATTTATCTTTTCACTCCTTATTTTTTTTCTTCCAATAAATGGTCTCAGTCCTGAAGGTAAAAAATCAATCGCCCTATTCCTATTGATTTTTTCCATGTGGGTATCAAACATAATTCCCCTGGCTGTAACAGGGCTTCTGGTCTTCGTACTCATACCTGTCCTGGGAATACTATCACCCACAAGCTCATTCAGCCTTCTTGGTAATCGTGCAGTCTTCTTCATACTGGGGGCATTCATTCTATCGGGTGGAATTATGAAGAGTGGTTTATCCAGAAGGGTTGCAATGCTACTGATAAGAAGGTTTTCTGGTAATGGTAACAAACTCCTCATAGGCATATTTCTTACATCTGGTATCCTCTCTTTTTTCATGCCTGAACATGCAGTTGCTGCAATTCTTTTCCCTGTAATACTTGAAATTGCACACAATTTCAAGATAAGACCGGGCAGGTCAAAGATATCCAGATATCTATTTTTATCCATGGCCTGGGGATGTGTTGCAGGAGGTGTAGGAACCATGCTTGGTGGTGCAAGGGCACCCCTTGCTGCTGGACTGCTCTATCAGTCATTTGGTATCAATATAGGGTTTATAGAATGGGCAAAGTATTCCCTACCTGTTTCCATAACAATACTCGTTCTATTTTCTCTATATTTTATGTTCCTGAAAAACCTTGAAGGGTTTGAAGTTGTTGAATTATTACACCCAGATAAAAAACTGAAACCAATTGAGATAAAGACAGGGGTTGTTTTTCTCTTCACACTAATTCTCTGGGTATTCTTTAACAGGTGGATTGACATAAGTGTATCCGCCCTGATTGGTGCAGTTCTTTTATTCATTGTGGGGGTTCTCAAATGGAAGGAGGTGGAAGAGTATGTGAACTGGGGGATTATACTTATGTATGGAGGAGCAATTGCACTTGGTGAAAGCCTGTTGAGGACTGGTGCAGCGGATTATATAGCAAGGGTTGTATTGAGTCCATTTGTTCAGACATATGGAACTGCGTTTGTCTCACTTGTTATCGTAACCGTAATTCTCACAGAAGGAATGAGCAATGTTGCAGCAGCCTCTCTGGTTCTGCCAATTGGATTTGGTGTTGCACGGGCGTATGGTTATAATCCTGTTTTATTAACACTTGGAATTGGAATTGGTGCAGGGCTTGCCTTTCTCCTTCCCACTGGAACTCCACCCAATGCGATTGCCCTTTCTTCAAACTTTCACTCTGTTGGTACAAGCATTAAAAAGGGACTTGTTATTGAGGTTATCTCTATTGTTATCCTGATTATCTTTGGCCTATTTGTGTGGCCTCATATGGGGGTGGGCAGATGAAAAAACACCTTCTTATCATTACTGCCCGTGATGATACACCCATTGTGGATGAGTGGTTGCAGGAAAGAAATGAACCACTTGACATAATCTATATTCTAAATGAAGAGATACCTGAAGAGGTATCCTCATGGATGCTCTATACAGGATTTCTTGGTGAAAAGCCCACAGAGGATGTGGTGAATGCAATAAAAGAGGAGATGCGTATTCGTGGAGAAGAGAGGCTTGAAATGCTCAAGGAGAGGTTTTCAGTAATAAAAGAGGTGCAGGTAACTTCTGAAAGTGTTGAGAATGTAATAGAGGGAAACAAGGGTAAATACCCAGAAATCTTTATTGCAAAGAGGAAAAATATAGAGGAGGTAAGATGAAGATTGATATTCCGGATTCCCTTTACACAAAACTTGAAGCAGTGGCAAGGTCTGGGGGATGGAAGGATGTGGAAAGCCTCATAATCTTCCTTTTAAGAAAAGGTGTTCAGGAACAACAATCCTATGAGGATATCCCTGAGGAAGAAAAGGAAGAGATAAGAAGAAAATTGAAAGAACTGGGTTATCTGTAGATAATCTATTTGCCCAGCAGAATTAACACCCTTTATCCATGTTTTAGTGAAGGAAGGTTTTTTGCATAGTCTTATGAAATTCCTTCAAAAGCCTCAGAGATTTATTATGTCCTTTAATCTCCACTTTTTATAAATTTTAAACGAACCCTTGACAAATTAAATCTTTTTATAAAAATTAGGTATGCCTAACTTAGACAAGAAGGTTTTGAATAACTTAAATAGATGTATTGAAGATTGTTTAGGATATGTTCTTACTGAGCATATAAAGGTTTTTATGGTGGGTAAAATAGTCCAGAGAAAGAGGAACAGAATTGACCATGTAACAGCGGATCGGAATACTTATGTTAAATTGTGATAATTTTTTTACCTTTAAAGTTAGGATATCCTAATTTTGTTAGGGTCAACAAACAAACCAAAAGGAGGTGAAGATGTTTAAGAAGCTGTTGGTGTTCGCTTTTGTTCTGGCTCTTGTTCTTCCAGTTAATCTGTTTGCTGGTGATCCGGTTGTCGGGTGTCCACTCGGAGTAGAAAGTGGTAAAGTCTGGCTCCACTCTACAACCTACTACATCTCCGCCAACAAGGCATACTGGAATGATTCTCCCACAGATACCCCAGAAATGGTTGCGATGCCAGCAGGATGGCATGCTAAAATCCTGAAATCATCCTACAGGACTCAATTTGGTATAACCAGCAGACTTTCCGGGGGTTTTCTTTTGACCTACTGGGACAAAGATATTGCAAAAGAGGTCTGGAAGCAAAAAAACGATGGTTCCTGGTTCAAAAAAACTAAGTCCTTTCATTCTTTTGGATTTGGTGACATCTGGGTTTATGGGGTTTACAAAATAATAGAAAATCCACCCAGGTTTGAGGCTATATCCCTTGGGGTAGGGTATAAATTTGATTCAGCGGATAATACCCTTGTTGTTCACGGTATTGGGAGTGGAGCCAAATCCATGAGGATTTCCTTTCTAACACATATTGACCTTATAGGTAAAATAGGTGAATGTTCTTCAATATGGTATGAGCATAGAGGAAAAGTGAGATACATAGAAGTAAAAAATGAGCAAGGAGAATCGGTTGAATGGGAAAAATCTGGGTGGGACCTGGGTGAGAAATATGGATATAATATTGGCATTGAGTATGAACTATCCGATCGTTTTAAAATTGTGCCGAAGTTTATGGGATGGTGGAAAACAGAGGACAGGAATAAGGATGGCGAAACTGTGGAAAATACAAGGTTTTATGAACATTCCATTGGAATAGTCGTTCAATACTTCCCGATAGGAACAGAGCATGAGCATTGTAAAATTATAGCCGGGATAAAGGCGCCTGTATTGGTTGTTAACAGCTTTAGTGCAACATTCGTTCCACAATTCATGGCTATGTGGACATTTTGATAAGCAGGGCGGGTATTATTCCCGCCCTTGCCTTAAATATAATTGTAATTCCTGGTTAAAAATCCCTGTATGGGCAATACCATAGATAACAATTTCATTCCCCTTGCAATATTTAATTTTTTGTGTAAAATATTTCTGCAAGTCGGGGCGTAGCGCAGCCTGGTTAGCGCACCAGCTTGGGGTGCTGGGGGTCGGTGGTTCAAATCCACTCGCCCCGATTACATTCCAGGGATAGAAATGAGTTTATTCTTTTTTTTCATACATCATCTTGGCCACTTCCTGCCAAGGCCAGTTGCCGAATTTATCACCCGCAGAATTGCGGATATATGTTATTTTACCCTGTACAGGGAGGGAAGGAACAACTATCTTAAAAACATTGAACCCGCAATAGGTGGATTCTCCTCAAAAAAGGAGATGCTTGAGATGGGATTAAAAGGTGTGAGGGATTTTGCAGTATTTGTTTATGAGTTTCTCCTCGTTCCCAGACTTAAAAAATGGAATTACAAGAGATTTATGATACCTGTAAACTTTGAAAGGGCTGCTGAGGCATTCAAAAAAGGAAAAGGTGTAATCATCCTTACAGCTCACCTGGGAAACTATGAATGGGGTGCTGTTCTGTTAAGACTTTTAGGATACCCTTTGAGTGTGATTACAATAAAATCAGATAATCAATATATAACGGAATTCTATGAACATAAGAGAAGGTCTCAGGAGATAGAGGTGATTTACACCGGGAAGGCAAGCATAGGAGCAATAAAGTCTCTGAAAAGGGGCAAGATGGTGGCCATTGTGGGTGACAGGGTTTTTACAGAGGACGGAATAGAGGTTGAGATATTTGGGAAGAAAACACTGCTCCCCAAGGGACCCTTCTACCTTGCACTCCTTACAGGTTCACCATTAATTCCTGCCTTCTCTGTTAAAGAGAGGGATGGGAAATATCATGTTTACTTTGAACCTGAGATAAAGATTGAACAATATGGGGACACAGAACTCACCATTGAGAAAAACATTGACAAGTGGGCAAAGATACTGGAAAAATACATAAAGAGGTATCCTGAACAGTGGCATAGATTTGACAGGGTATGGATAGAGTAATCCTGCTCCTGCCAGCATACAATGAAGAACCAAGAATCCCCAATACCATAAGAATGGTAAAAACGGCTATTGAGAACATCAAAAACTATAGTTTTACAATACTTGT
>QNDZ01000039.1 GCA_003646055.1 bacterium | reverse complement strand
GTTCCTTTTCCTCTTCCTCTGTGAGAAGAGGGTATTTCTGTATTTCCTTCATGTAGATTGATAGTGTTTCTTCATTAAACCTTGGCATTAGCCTCCTTTTATGGCAACAAGTTTCCACACCCCGTTAGGCTTCTTAACCTGGAAGATAACGGGTTTCCTGCTATGCTCATACTTCTTTTTTGCCTTTCTAAAGTCTGTTATATCATGAATTTCAATATTTTCAACCTTTTTTATAATATCACCTGGTTCTATTCCCTTTTCATAGGCAGGAGAATCCTCTTCAACCTCAGACACTATCACCCCAGTTTCTTTCTCCTTTATGCCCAGTGATTCAAGAATGGATGGAGTGATTGACTCCACCTTCATTCCGAGCCACTCTTCTTCCCCTTCAACCACCTTTTCTTTTTCAGTCTTTTTCATCTTTGCAAGTTCAGGCCTCTCCCCAAGTTTCACCTCAAGTGTTTTCCTTTTGCCATCGCGGATAACAACCACCTTCACCTTCTTACCAGGAGGGGTTGTTGCCACGGTGATTCTGAATTGAGTGACATTTGTTACATCCTTCCCATTAAACTTAACAATCACATCACCTGGTTTGAGCCCGCCCTTTTCAGCAGGGCTGTCCTTTTCAACATATGCCACAACAACCCCTGACTGATTTTTCTTCATTCTTAATGCCTCTTTCACATCATCTGTGAGTTCCTGAGGAATGATACCGAGATAACCCCTTGCCACTGTTCCTGTTTCTATTAAAGACTTAGCAACATCCATTGCAAGGTTTATGGGTATTGCAAAACCTATTCCTATGTTTGTGTTGCTCACAATGGCTGTGTTTATACCAACTACCTCACCTTTTATATTGAGCAGAGGTCCTCCAGAATTCCCGGGATTGATTGCTGCATCTGTCTGTATAAAGTCCTCAACAATCAATCCCTCCCTCAATGGAATATCAGACCTTCCTTTCGCACTCACGACACCAGCCGTTACTGTGCCCCTTAATCCAAATGGGCTTCCTATGGCAATAACCCATTCACCCACCTGTAGGTTGTCAGAATTACCAACAGGTAGTGCTGGAAAGTCTTCCTTTTTCTTTATCTTCAGAACTGCCACATCCGTTGTTGGGTCTCTTCCCACAAGTTCAACATACCTGTCCGCAATGGTTTCTCCATTGTCAAGGGTTATTGTGAGTTTCTGCGCACCTTCAACAACATGGTTGTTTGTAAGAACATAGTTTTCTCCATCAATGTTCACAATGAACCCTGAGCCAAGCCATGACCTTTTAAGGGGTCTTTTCCTTGGTTGTGATGGAGGCCCACCAAAGAACTTCCTGAAGAATGGGTCATTGAAAAGGTCATCCCATGGAGACCACACATTTATATAGTCGGTTCTTTCACCCTTTATGGATACCACACCCTTCCTTGCGTTCTTCACAACCTGAACAAAGGGATTTGAATAATCCACCTTTGCCTGGGGGATAGGCTGTATCTCAGCCGCACTCGCCTTTCCTGTAATATTGAAACTACTTGCAGTTATAAGTCCAATTCCAAAGGCAAAAACAGCAACAAGTGCAACAAAAAGAGCACTCAATACAACAGTTTTTTTATCACCCATTTTCACCTCCTTGTTTGTTTCTATAATAATTTTTACACATCTTCCAGATATGTCAAGTTCAGTTTTTCATTCCCTGAACAGGGGCAGGGATTCTCCCTCCTCTCAAAATGAAATCAGTTGCACGGAATTTGTTAACAGGCATAACCACAGATTCTCCTAAAAGTCCTCCATAGGAAACAATGTCCCCTGCCTTCTTTCCATAGGCAGGAATGATTCTCACAGCGGTTGTTTTTGAATTTATAACCCCTATTGCAATCTCATCGGCAATTATGGCAGATATGGTCTCCGCTGGTGTATCACCAGGAACGATAACCATATCAAGACCTACTGAACAAACGGATGTCATTGCTTCAAGTTTTTCAAGTGTGAGTGCACCATCCATGGCAGCCTTCACCATACCTGCGTCCTCTGAAACAGGTATAAATGCACCGGAAAGCCCTCCCACATAGGAAGTTGCCATTGCCCCGCCCTTCTTAACTGCATCTGTGAGAAGTGCCAGTGCTGCTGTTGTTCCTGGTGCACCAGTTCTTTCAAGCCCCATTGCCTCAAGAATGTCAGCCACACTGTCCCCTGGAGCAGGTGTTGGAGCAAGTGATAGGTCAACAATACCGAATGGTATGCCGAGTCTTGTTGCCACGGTTCTACCAACCAGTTCACCCACACGGGTTATCTTGAAGGCAGTCCTCTTTATTATATCTGATAGTGTTCCCAGGTCTTTATCCCTGTGTTTCTTAACCACATCAAGAACCACGCCTGGACCACTGATACCAACATTGATAACGAGTTCTGGCTCCCCAACACCGTGGAATGCTCCAGCCATGAATGGGTTGTCCTGAACAGCATTTGCAAAGACCACAAACTTTGCACATCCGATTGAATCCTCATCCCTTGTTTCATAGGCGAGTTTCAGGATGGTTTCACCAAGCATCTTTACTGCATCCATATTTATTCCTGCCTTTGTGGATGCAACATTTACAGAAGAGTTAACACGTTTTGTTCTGGCAATGGCAGATGGTATTGAATTTATCAATGTATAATCACCTTTTGTAAATCCCTTTTCAACAAGCGCAGAGAATCCACCCAGAAAATCTACACCAACCTCCCTGGCAGCCCTGTCAAGGGTCTTTGCAATCTCAATATAGTCTTCCTCTCTTGAGTACTCTGAAACGATTGCAATCGGTGTGACAGCAAGTCTCTTATTAACTATCTTGATGCCAAACTCCTGTTCAATCTCCCTTGCCGTCTTCACAAGGTTTTTTGCTGATAGGGTTATCTTTTTATAGATATTGTCCATAAACTCCTTTGGGTCCCTTGATGTGCAGTCCCGAAGGGATATTCCAAGAGTAACAGTCCGAACATCAAAATGTTCCAGTTCGGACATTTTGATTGTCTCAAGTATCTCTTCCTGACTATAAAACATTTACTCTTTATATACCTAAAAAGGTTGTTTGTCAACAATAAGACTCTCTACATACTGGATTTGTTCCAGTGTGACTTCCATTGTCACATTTTATCCTATTTTTGACATGCTGATGTCACTGCCTTTCCAATAATATGCAGATATTCAGAGATTTATTTGCAGAATATTCTGGCATAAAAATTGTATAAATATAATAAAAAAAGGAGGTTGTGATGAAAAAGTGGTTGATTGCCATGGGTATTTTCCTTGGGTTTTCTGCTTCCCCGCTTGACTTTGGGGTTAACTTTCAGTCAAGGATTTACTTTGGGAGTGGAATGTGTGTTACTGGAAAGACTGATACAGTCTTTTCAGCCCATGGTTCTGTCCTTCTGATGCTTGATCCTAAAGGCCTGTATGGAATGGAGATAATTGATTCATACGACCTCCCTAACACTGTGAACGATATTATTTATTATGATACAAACAGATTACTTTATGTACTGAGTGGAATGTACATGTATATTCTGGGTTCGAACTCAGGGAGTCTGGAATATAAGTCACATATTAGCATTGGCAGGTTTTTCAGTGTATTAAAAGGGGCTGAACTTGATTATCCCTTCCTATATGTGTATTCAATTTCTGGTATATACAGCACCCTTTATTGTGTGGATGTTTCCAATGAAACCTCTCCTGGGATAACTGATTCCATTACCTTTTCCATCCATATTAATGATATTGAGTTAAGAGATTCCCTTCTCTATCTGGCATGTGGTGATTCAGGTCTCATTGTTGTTAACAAAAACGATCCCTATAATCTTGTTGTTGTTGATACTATAAGGCAGATGATTGTTGATACATCTGGAGGAACAGTGTACACACCTGTAAACCCGACTGCCCTTGAATTGTACTATGGAGTTCTTTATATGGAATCCAATCAGAAGTTAAAATCAATGGACATTCTCACAGGATGGGCTTATGATTCTCTGAATATTCAGGCAAACCATCTGTTTGCAAGGGAAAACAGGCTTTACACTGCTTCAGGTGAGTATGGAATATACATATGCAATATTTTTGATCCAGAGAATATTACCCTGCTTGGAACATATGACAGTGTTACCTATGCCAACTGGGTTTGGGTTTCCTATGATACACTAATATATTGTTCTGACAGGGACAGTGGTCTGAAGATGTTGGACGCAGTTAATCCAGGATATACTTACTCAGTGGGTTGGTTCTTCACACCAAAGGGCGAACCTGTGGGGCTTGCATCCAGCACAACTACACTTTACACAACA
Source organism: bacterium (assembly GCA_003646055.1). Classification (GTDB taxonomy): domain Bacteria; phylum Hydrothermota; class UBA3072; order UBA3072; family B12-G15; genus B12-G15. The sequence goes on along the minus strand of QNDZ01000039.1, from coordinate 7,155 downwards.
GAGGGAGAGGCTGGGATTTCGGTTATCAGTGTGTCAGACCCTGTTAATCCATTTATTTACAGTGTGCTTTATGAATTTCCGGGCGGTGTTGAAGTGCATTCCCCTGACCTGTGGAATGATACACTATATGTGGTGGGTGGACCACGAGTTTATTCAGTTGATGTAACATATCCATATACACCTGTTCTGCTTGATTCATCCATCTATCTCAATGATGCTGAAGACATCCGTGTAACGGATTCCCTGATTTTCGTTGCAAATGGAATGGAGGGGCTTGAGATACTGGATAGGGATGGGGGTTATGAGATAGGCTCTTACAACAACTGGTACTGGATTTTATCAGGTGTAGATGCGAGTGGAAATGTTGCAGTTGGGCTTGATGCAAGCACACTTGTGTTATACAATGTATCCAACCCCACCATGGTGGATACGTTCTCAACCCTTGCTATAAATAATGGGTCAGACCTTTCAATTACAGGAAACTATGTTGTGGTTGCAAGTGTAACCAATGGTATACTCATTGTTGATATCTCCAACCCATACTCACCGTCAGTTGTTGGTTCTTATTCTGGCATCCAGGCACAGTATATTGATACATATGGAGATTATGTTTTTGTGAGCACAGGTGATAGCACAGGTGTATATATCTTAAGTATTGCAGACCCATCCAATGTCCAGTTGATTGGTCATTATTCAGATTTCCCGAGAGACCCAGAAGACATATGTTATATTGATAACAGGAATTTTGCGGTATCACTTGGTGCTTCAGGTGTTTACATACTTGAGGCATTGAATGTGAATGTTGAAGAAAAGATAGCAGATTTCTCCTGTGAATTCAGTGATCCTTATAAAATTCGTCTTTCCCTTGATAAAAAGACAATGGTGGATATTGAGGCATTCAATGTGCTTGGTTCACGGGTGGGAAGATTGTATCAGGGATATCTGAGTCCTGGGGAACATGAAATTCACCTTGGATTACCAGATAATCTTTCTTCAGGTATTTACTTTATACAGGTTAAGGCTGGTGAAAGAAGGTATCTGAATAAGGTAATGTGGATAAAATAGAGACAGGTAAGCACTTTTTGGGTAAAACCTGAAAATTATAATATTACTTGACATCATCCCAAGGGGAAGTTAAACTCCCAAAAAGGGAGGGATCTATGTTTTATTTGTTTTTGCTTTTCTCTTTGGTGGGCGGTTCAAAATTCAGCCCACAGAATGGGACTTACATAGTTGCCACTCCAATTGGTTACTACAATTCTGCTGGTGCTCCCGAGATTGTGAGGATACAGGTAATGAATCCTCAGGAGGAGGTTGATACCACTTATAATAATGTTCTGGACCTTCATTCAATAGAATCAAATCCCAACCCCAGTGTGCTTTTTATCTCCACCGTCACTTATCTGCCTGTGGACACGGTTCACATAAATAGGGGAGAGGGGTGGATTGCTGTTGTTGATTATGAGCCAGAAACACTGGGAATGTATGTTGAAGACCCGGCAGGAATCCTCAAGACATCAATACCAGTTGGATGGTTTGTTGACCCTTCATCAAGCACAAATGTTCCAATGAAGGCAAAGATTGAAGGACCTGATACAACAAATTCTGCCTATTCCCCAGCCTTTATTTACCCTGACCTTTTTTACTTCAGTGTAATAGACTCATTTGGTCTGGTTGATACCTCGGTTGGCGGGATACTTGATACAACAGTAATGTATGTAAAGATACTGGGGGATTCTAATACGAGTGTTGTTTTTTATGATCCGATAGCAGATACATATTTTGTTGAGGGGCCTGTCACAATGTTCAGCGGTAGGGGATGGCTATATGTTGTGGATTATACAGAGGTATCAGAAGAGATATCCATTGTTGCTGAGGATATTTCTTCCATTTATAACTTTGGGTCAGACACTTTCACTATTTATTTCACCACTGATACAATAGCTACAAAGGCCATGCTTTTCCCTGTGAATGGCCAGTTTGGAACTTACAATGTGAACAAGGTTTTTTATGGGCTTGCCTTAATGGGAGATGGCCCTGACCCTTCAAATAGTTCATCCCAGATTTCACTTTCATATATTGACCCGTATGGGATGAACTCAGTAACCATCACCCCTTCTAATTTCAGAACCCTTGCCAGTGGTGCAACATCCTTTAAGGTTCTGGATACAGAAGCAGACAGTTTTGTTTTTGTCACCATGGATGTTCAGGGCTCTCCATATCTTTATCCATTTAACCCCGTGGTCATAACTTCATTCAAGGATTCAGGGGTGGCAGTGCAGATTGCATCTGGTGTTCCCTATATGGTACCCGCTGGAGAGACAATAAATATTAATTTCTGGACTGTTGATGGGATTTATTCTTTTGATTCAACATACAATGGTTGGTTAAAGAGTTACATATTCAATGGAAGTGGAGCAGTGTTTGATACACTTAATCAGGCTTCAGAATACTTCCCATTTGTGAATGGTCATGCAACACTCAGGTTCGTATCAAACAGCCCTAATTCCACTGTTGGGCTTAAATACAGGGATGCCGAAGGAAATGAGAACTCAGGTTATGTGGGCAATGGAGTTTCCGGTGAATCCTATATTAAGGTTAGACCGGTTTCCTCCTCCGCAAACAGGATTGTTCTTAAAGAGCAAAAGAATATTGCTTCACCATATACTGCATTGTTCATAACAGTTGCAGCAGTGGATGATAGTGGATATATTGACCCATCACGCCAGGATACAGTGGTAATAACTGGAACTGGAAGTGCCATATATGAACCAGATACACTGACGCTTGAAAAGGGTATAGGTGGTTTCTGGATATATGATATTTTCTCTGAAGTTGTCTATGTAACAGCAACATCCAGTTTCCTTGGATCTGCACTGGATACAATCTACTACATCCATCCTGATTCTGCTGCATATATTATGTTAATATTACCAGAAGAGGCCTGCTTGAATGAAAATGCGGATGTTACAGGTTATATCTTTACACCAGAATATTCACTTGCGGATTATTACAATGGTTTTGTGGGTGTTGGGGCTATTGATAACTACAGAAGCAATTCAGTGTATTTCATCACACCAGACCCTGAAAGTATCCCTGTTTACAATGGTATCTTCACTGCTACACTTTCTGATACAGAACCAGAGTACGTCACAGTAACAGCACAGGACGTGGGAGGATTTCTTGTTCCAGATAATGAGGATATGACCTTCTACGGGATTCTTGACACCCGTGTTGTTGGACCACACAGGGTGAATTATGACGATACAATTCAGGTATTCTTGAGGGATATTCAGGGAAACAGGATTTATCTTGATGGTGTGTATAGGGATGATTCACTCAGTTTTTCCGTTTCACAGATAGGTGGCTCAAATGCTTACTCTGTTTCTATGCCAGATGGTGATAGAACAACCTTTGTTGATGGTTTCTGTTCTGTAAGAATAACGGATTCAGAGGAAGAGACATTGGAAATCTCCACATTTCCATATAATACTGATTGGTATCATGGATATGAAACTGCCAGTTACATTGGAATTACGGGGATTTCAGAACCTTCACCCTTCCAGATAAAGTTGAATACTGTACAGAAGGGTGTTCTTAGTTTTCAGTTTGGTATGAATGCAATGGGTTCTGTTTCCATTGAACTGTTTGATATAGCAGGCCGTTGTGTTTTCAGAAGAGACATGATACTGAAACCCGGCACATACACGGTGGTCAGGGAAAATCTACCATCGGGTGTTTACTATCTCAGACTCTCCCGAGGAAAGCAGCAAGTTAAAGGAAAGGTGGTTTATATAAAATAGTAAACCTTCATTTCCTGACATACTACAGTTAAGAAAAACTTAAAAATTGTCTGTTCAACAGATATGTCTATAGGAAGACCATTAATGCGTTGTGATGTGTTTTGCTGGTAAAAACAGGTATTTTTTAACAGCGAATTCTTCAACCTTTTCCTTAGAAATATACGCAGGGTGATACGCACCTTTCAGCCATAACCTTATCTGGTCATCATAGTGTCTGGAAAATGGCCTTCCAGAATTTCCTGTGGGTAAGACTGAAAGAGAGGCATCAAGATTTCCAAGGTCAACAATCTGCCTTGTTGAGGGTAGGGTTGTTGCCCTGTAACTTCTTCTGGATATGAAAAAGCTTGCCATTCTCACTGAAAAGTCTGAGCCATCAATTGGATATGGTCCTCTATTGAATAATTTCCCTGCCAGTTTGCTTCCTTTTCCAAAAGCGTGTTCCAGATAAACATAGTGGAGTTTACCCCATTTCCATTTTTCAGGCCTTTTCCCCAGTTTCTTTACAAGATAATTTACTGCATTAGCAAAGGCGTCTCTCACAATGTCTCGTCTGTTTTCTCTTTTTCTGGTTTTTACATTATCAAACCAGATATTCTTTTCATCCTTTATAAAGTTAATCAGAGGAATGAGTCCAGAATTATCAGTTAAAAGGTAAAGTTTTTTTCCTAACTCATCCCTATAAGTTCCTTCAAAAACAAAGGATAGCAGGGTGTAAAATATCAGGGGAGCTGGCTGGTTTCTATCCTCAACAAGATTCCATTTTTTCAAAATTTCAAAGCACTTCCTTTCTATCCTGTTCATCCTCATTCCTTCAATATCTTGAACAAATATATCCCTCAAAAAACTATTCTGTGGTGGTGAGACATCCAACTGTATTTTCTTCATATGCTCAATGGTGAAACTGTGCTTTTCAGAAAGAAGATTGGTTATCCTTTTTGCCCTTTCACTCTTTTCATAATAAAGTGTTATATAATAGGGAAAGTTATCGTAGTTTTTGTTATTGGCGGTAACAATAAAGCCCTTTTCAGGATTCAATAGATATGGGATTTTCTCAAAAGGAACAAAACGTGTCCAACGTGCACCAGGGCTATCTGAGGTTATAGGAAGAATGTACTTATCATAGGGTCTTTCAGGTATACCAACACCTGGAACATAAAGAATATTTCCCATAGTATCTGCATAAACAAAATTTTGTCCTGGAACCTTAAAGTAAGAAACTGCCTTCAGAAAGTCTTCAGGATTTTTGACGTATGGGAGAAGCCTGAAGGTTGTGAATTCGTGGGTTTTCTCATATGCGGTCCATCTGAAAGAGATGATACTATTAGAATGCTTCCATGCATCAGAAACCACAGGTCCCAGATCAGTCCATCTCACTTTAAGAATGTAAGGATTTCTTCCTTTCACATATATGGTTTCAGAATAGACTTCAAATTTATTCCATCCTTCTGGTGTCCAGTATTCAGTGGAATCTTCTGGGTTTACTTTATGGATAATAAAGTCTCCATCATCTGTCATTATGTTGGTAACCCCCCATGCAAAAACATCTGTATGGCCTATTACGGCGAATGGAACACAGGGAAGGGATACACCGTAAAGATTGACACCGGGGGAATTCAGATGGACCTCATACCAGAGTACAGATATATCAAAGGAAAGGTGAGGGTCGTTGCAGAGAATGGGTTTCCCTGTGGCTGTCTTTTTTCCTGAAACAACCCAGGAGTTACTTCCGCTTACACCAAGCCCATGAATAAGTTCTGATAACTGAATCCTTCCCACCTCCAGAGTGTCATCAATAGAGCCAGTTATCACTGGTTCTCCCTCTGGATAAACAGGTATAAGATAGGAAAATCTGGCAGGGTCCAGTATCTTCTTCAATTTCATATAGGAGAGTTCCCTTGCCCAGGAACTATTTAAGTCCCATGCCATTAACCTTATATATGCCACAGAGTGTATGGGCTTCCATGGTTCAGGTTTTATTCTCAGAAGCCTGTACTCAATGGGGAGAGAGCCATTTTTTATGTAGGCATTTACTCCATCTGCATAGGCCTTTAAGATTTCCTTTTCTTCATCAGTGAGTATTGAATATAGCATGTGCGTCATTCTGTGAAAACCCAGTCTTCTCAGAAATATATCAGAATAAAGTGTTCTCTTTCCAAAAATTTCGGATAGCCTTCCAAAGGCTGTCCTCCTTATCATCTCCATACTCCAGAGCCTATCCCTTGCGTGAAACCATCCCTGTATCAATACGAGGTCAAGTATGTTCTTTGCATAGATATGAGGGATTCCATATTTATCTTCGTACACCACAACTGTATCTTTAAGCGTACCAATCCTTATAGGTTTTGTAAAAGCGCCTGTTAAAACAGTGATCAAAAGAAAACAAGTTCCCATAATTCACTCCTTTTTTTGATTATAACAAAATGTTCATTTTGAACAATTGACTCTCCATTGAGCCTTCATTTAAACAATATACCAAAGACTTCTTCAAATGGTGGTATGGGTATTGTTTGGGCTTTTTTAATCCCATTAATCAACCTGTTTATATCATATTGATAGATCAGGGAATCCAGATGATTCTTTCCCCATAACAGTTCATATTCTAATATCATCAGTATTCTACCAATTGCTCTGTTTTTTACATATTCTAATGGTATATCAGGTTTTGACTGTAGAATATTCACCGCTTTATCCATCACTTCTTTGTTATTTTTTTCAAAACCACTCAGTATGATTGTTGTAAGGTATCCGAAAAAGTGCTGGGAAACGCTGGATTCTGCCAGATATAAAATTTCTCCTTTGTACATTAATTCTCTTTTGAATACAAGGTCATAATAAGCAGATAAAATATGGGATTGAATCAGATTATTGAATCCTCGTGGCATTAAAAAACCAAATCCAATATAGCCAGAGGGAAATGGTGATTTCATTTTTTTTATCCCTGTATCCTTCAATATTTTTCTGTTCACATTTTTGAAGAAACTTTTCCCTGTTATATTTATTGTATCATTAGAAATGTCTCTCTGGAGAATAATGGAGTCTTTTATGGCTTTTTCAAAAGTCCTGTTTACCTCTGCAATGTCAAATTTCTTAAATTTTTTGAATAGTGGTCTGCTGTATGGTGATGAGAAAAATTTTGTGAAAATCCTGTCTGTGATGTACTTTAATGGAATATGGCTCTGTTCCATTATCTCAGAATTTATAACTTCAATATCTATCTCCTTCTCTGTTATTTCCCTTTTTAATACATCTTTCATCCACTTTTCTATTTTCCTTTTTTTATTGCCTATGAATGTAAAGAGGAGATACTCTCTCTCAATAAATGGGAAAACTATTACTGGTTTATTAATTTTAC
>QNDZ01000038.1 GCA_003646055.1 bacterium | reverse complement strand
GAATTAGAGACAAAGATTGGAAGACCATTCTTCCCACCTGACATCTTCTCAATAGACGACTTTATCTTCAACATATACAGTGAGAACAATCGTGGAGAGAGATTTGCAGGTGATGGGCCTGAACTTGAATATCACCTTTACAACGCAATCGTGAAAAAAGCCTGTGATGGGAGGTTTGGAGAACATCTTATTGAAATTACAAGGACAATGGAGAATTTTGCACCATGGGGAAGGAAGATTCTATCTGCAATTGATGAGATTATGGTTGAACTGGTAGAGCCTGAGAATGTTGAGAGGATATCAGGTTATGAGGAAGAGATTGTTGAATGGGTGAAGGATTTCTGGAAGAACATAACAGGGATAATAGAGGCATTCCACCATACGCTCAAGCAGAAGGGATTATTTTATAGAGGAATGGCATACAAATGGGTGGCAGAGCACATTGAATCACTGAATACCCCCTTCAAACATATCTACCTGTGTGGATTCAGTGCACTTTCAAGGAGTGAACAGAGAATTTTCAGGCATATTCTTGAGAATGGAGGAACATTGATACTCCATTCTGATGTTGAGAAATGGGAGGGGAAGAGGTCATCACCGTACTACTTCCACTTCCTCCTGCATAAAAAATGGGGATTTGAACCTGTTGTGCTGGAAGGTAAAAAAGAGAGAGACAGGGATATAAAGATTTACAGTGCATCAAATATCCATGCAGAGGTGGCAGGTGCTGGTGAGGTAATCACATCAGATGCAGACATGGATACCTGTGTTGTACTACCTGACCCTGAGCCATTGATACCATTCCTCCATACAGTTGGTGTAAACCTCTCGGGTAAATTCAACATCACCATGGGTTATCCATTTGAAAGGACACCTTTCTACAGTTTATTTGAAACACTGAACAGGGTTCACATTACTGGAGAGGGCGATAATCTATACCTCCCTGATTACATCTCCCTCATATCCCATCCCTATGTTAAGTCCATTGTGATGGATGGAAGAACCATGAAGGAAACATGTATAAAGTTGAAGAACCTTATCAATAGAAGAAGTAGTGATACGGGTGCCGTGTTCCTCCCATGCAATGAGATAGAGGAACTTCTTGAAGAGAGAGACGAAAGGGAGATTGTGAGAAAATTCCATGAACAATTTATACACAGTTTGCGGGAAAAGAGAAAGGTCTCTGACTGGGCAGAGGAATTCCTGAACATAATAACCCTGATTGGGAAATCCCTTGAGGCACACCCCCATCCATTGACCAACACATACCTCTATGCACTCATGGATAGATTGAGCCAGTTGATTGAAACAGAGGCAGGGAACATTGAGTTTTCCAGTTATAGGGGACTCATTGGTTATATTAAATCACAACTCTCCTCCATCACCATACCTTTCATTGGTGAACCCCTCTCAGGGATTCAGGTTATGGGTATGCTTGAAACACGATGCCTCAACTTCAGGAGGGTGATAATACTGAATGTGAATGAGGGAACAATTCCAGGCGCATACAAATACGACCCTCTCCTGCCCACGCCTTTAAGAAGGCTTCTCAGGTTGCCTGACCACAGGGATATGGAGGCAATTTACAGTTACAACTTCTTCAGGCTTATTGAGGGTGCTGATGAGGTTCACCTTTTCTATCTTGGTGGGAGTATGGACACAGGTGAAAAGAATATAAAGAGCAGATTTATAGAGAGGATTGAATGGGAAATGGAGAAAGGGGGGAAACCTGTAAACGAGGAAAAACTGGCATTCATGGGTATTCTGAAACCTGAATACAGGACTGTTGAAAAAAATTCCAGCATGATTGAGAGGTTGCTCTCTACACCATTCACCCATACCATGCTTCAGGACTATCTCCTCTGTCCAATTGTATTCTACCTGAAGCACATAATTGGTTTAAGGGAAGAAACAGAGGTTTCTGAAGAGGTTGAAGGGAAAGACATTGGCATATTCCTGCACGACCTGATGTACAGAATTTTTAAGCCCTTTACTGGTGAAAAACCAGCCATTGATATTGATGATGCCATGGAGACATTTTACAGGGAGTTTAATAACAGATTTATCAACATACCCCGTGGAAAAAGAAATATGCTGAAAAGGGTTGTTGAGAACAGATTAAGAAATTTCCTGCTGGGTGAAAAAGGGGAGTCGGTTATTTATGGGCTTGAAAGGGAGTATGAAGGAGAGATAAAACTTGGTGAAAAATCTTATAAATTCAGAGGAAGGATAGACAGGATTGATTACAATCAGGACAGGTTCTCATTGATAGATTACAAGACAGGCAGTCTTAAAATACCCAATAAAACAATTTGCGAATTGAACAACATGGATGATGTGAGAAAGAAAATAAAGACACTCCAGCCCATTATTTACATTAATTTATTCTCTGAAGCGGAGGGAATTCCCCTGGAAAAAATAGGTTTCCATTACTACTCACTCCTCACCTCTGAAAGGAGAGAAGTTGAAACCCCAATAACTGACATGAAACAGGCACTCACAATGGTTCTGGAAGAGATAATCAACACTGAGATACCCTTTGAACCATACCCTGAAAGCGGGCTCTGTTATAGATGTAAATATAAGGTATTCTGTGGCAAGTCCTGAAAAATCACTCCTTCATCACATGTATGGTCACAGATTCAACATTTCCGCCATCATCCTGTGCAACAATGTGCATATCCCCTGGTTCAGGTACGATTGAAAGCACCTCTCCTGATTCAGAATCCCCTTTGTACTCACCATTCACAAACCAGTGGATTGTTCCCTTACCAGCGGATGAATATGCCTGCAGGAGGATATAACCTGCATCCCGCACATGGGGTATAATGTGGAATGAACCATTGGGAGGGCTTGTTATCCTGAGGGTCTTCCTTTCAATGGTCAATCTGCAATCTGGAGGGAATGAAGGAACTCCACCCTTTCCAAGTATCTTTCTCACAGGTGGAGGAAAAATAACAAGGACTGCTGACTCAATCTCACCCTCCCTGTATTTTTTCCATGGGCATGCCCTGTATCCTGTTCTTTTTTCCAGTATAAACCTCTTATGGAAGGGACACCTTTTGTAGGGGAATGAACCCTTAACAACATAAATCATTGATGTATCAGGGCAATTACTACCTGGTCTGTAGCCAGAAAAACTGCAGACATCTGCAAGTTCTAAGTCGTCCATTGCCTTATCTTCCCAGTCAAAGGTTCCATCCCAGTACTCAGGTTCAATGGCCTTCAGAATATCAAAGAGGATTGGTGCAGCAAGTTTTGCACCAACAATATTCCTGGCTCCCTCCCCTGAAAAGTTCCCCACCCATACACCCACTGTGTAATTCTTCTGGAACCCAAAACACCACGCATCCCTCCTTCCCCATGAGGTGCCTGTCTTCCAGTAAACCACACTTTTTGGAAAAACAAAATCGGCCATGTCAGGTGCATCTGGTCTGTTTCTCTTTTTCAGGGCCTTCAGTGTAAGCCAGACTGCCCCTGGTCTGAAGAGCAGTGTTTCTGGTGGAACAGGTTCATTTTCCAGCATTGACCACCTGAAATATATTCCACCCCTTGAGAGGCAAGCATAAAGATTTGCAAGGTCAAGGAGTCTCACCTCCATTCCACCTGTGATAACAGGAAGACCGTAATCTGACATGGGAAGAGGGCCTCTCAAGCCTCCTGCATACAACCTTTCCATAAATTTTTTGTACCCTGTCCTTCTCAGTATTAAAACAAAGGGCATATTAAGGGAGAGGGATAGTGCCTCCTCAGCCTTCACAACACCTCTCCATTTCCCAGAATAATTTTGCGGTGAAAACCCTGAAAATGTGTATGGAGCATCCTCAATGAGCATCTCTGTGGTTATTACACCCTCTTCAAGGGCAAGCGCATAGAGAAAGGGCTTTAAGGCAGAACCTGGAGAACGAAAGGCATAAAATCCCCTTACCTGTCCATCAATTCTTCTGTCAAAGTAATCTATTGAGCCAACAGCAGCCCTTACCTTGCCTGTTTTATTCTCAATAACAACAACACTTGCATTCGTTGCACCATTCCTCTGGAGAAACCCCCTGTATGAAACAACAATATTCTCAACCTTCTGCTGAATATCCATATCAATAGAGGACCTTATATCGTCCATTTCTGGGTGCTGTAGTATCAGAAAATCACACGCATGGGGAGAATTGAGAGGGAATGGCTTAAATCCAGTGGGGATTTCAAGTGATAAAGCCCTCTGGTAATCTGTGCTATCAATGAGATTGTATCTGAGCATCTTTTTCAGCACCACATCCCTTGCATCCTGTCTGTCCTCCCTTCCTGGCCTTCTGAATGTTGGAGACTGGGGAAGTGAAACAAGGAAGGCAATCTCACCAGGGAGGAGGGAATCTGGCAATTTTCCAAAATATCCAAGTGATGCAGCACCTATACCTTCAACATTTCCTCCATAGGGTGCAAGATTAAGGTATCTTTCAAGTATCCTTTTCTTACCAAGTCTCACTGTGAACTGATATGCCCTGAATATTTCAATAATCTTGGAGCGGATTGTTCTGGGCTTTGGCTCCACTATCCGTGCAAGTTGCATGGGGATTGTTGAACCCCCTGAAACAATCTTTCCTGCCCTTATGTTCTGAATAAGTGCCCTGAAAAGCGAAAAGGGATTGAAACCAGGGTGAAAGTAATAATACCTGTCCTCATAAAGAATGGTTGTCTTAACAAGGAGGGGGTCTATCTTATCAAGTGGAACATAAATCCTCCATTTTTCATCAGTAGACACATAAGCCCTGATAACCCTTCCATATCTATCCCTGACAATTTTGGAGGTAGGGCGATACAGACCTTTGGGTAAAGGGAAGAAAAAGGGGAGCAGGAGAAGCAAACATATAAATCCTGCTACCCACAATAAAAACCTTTTATTCCTTTTCAACAACTCTAAAGCTTTTTGCACCAGTTTGGGAGTTAATCTCAGGATTATACATCACCATTGCCCGTGCTGGAGGGAAGAAGTAGGTTCCTGGTGTAACAGCCCTTACCAGTATAAAGTAATGCCTTCTGTAACCTGATGTTCCAAAGATAATCACTCTATCATCCCTTATATCCACATAATCAGGATTCCACATCCTCCATTTTCTATTATACTTCCCAACCCATGAGGGTAAACCTCTTGTGGTCAATCTTGGATTTTCAATCTCACAACCTGAAGGTATTGGAACCTCAAAGGCTGTATTGGAATATGAACGGGCTTCTCTTTCAAATCCAACATGTATCAATAAGAGTTTCCCCTGTTCTACCCCAGAGACTTCTATGCCATCATTGTATGAAAGCACCTCTCTAAATATGGGGAGAAAACGATGGTTGGATTCTGCAAATGCTTTTACAGTTTTTGAAAAGCCAGTATTCACTATATCTAAATAAAGTGGAACAGTGTTTGTCTCAAGTGTAATTTTCTTATCCGGTGCATTCTTTATAAAGTAGGTAATCAACCCTTTTTCTGACTGACCCTGATATTCCCTGCCATCCACTATAAGTTTTATGTCAATGTCTTTCCTGACAGGATGGTTATCCATATACTTACCAAGGGCGAGCATTGACCATGCAATCTCCTGGGTGGTGTAATAATACCATCTATCTTTTTGAGCCAGCCGGCTTACAACTGTTTCCACAAGGGAATCCTCCCCTGCCATGTCTGGATATATGGTTTCCACCATATATAGTGTAACTGCCAGATTCTTTAAAACAGAATAAAAATTACCTGATAACCTTCTCTCTTTTTGTAATTCCATCTTCATTGCCTTTTCAAGAATTTCAATCCCTCTGTCTCTCAAACCAGATTCATAAAGTGCACCTGCAATCCACAAAAGGCTTAACCTTCCATAGACCTCACGTGAAACCCTTTCTTCAAGGGTCTGGATAACACCTGACCTTGCCTTCAGGAGACCACCCCTTGCAAGGACATAGTATGTAAGGGCATTTTTGTCTGAAAGGGCTCTTAGATAAGAGAGGGCTGCTCTAATGGCATTATCTGGAACATGAAAACCTGCATCTCTGGCCTCTATCAACACCAGTGTAGCATAGGCGGAAGACCACTTTGATGGCTTATGATAACCAGGCCAGTAGGAAAACCCTCCTGATACAGTCTGCATGGATAGAATTCTCTGGATACCTTTATTCACCATATCCCTGTATTCTTGTTCTGTAATGTCTGGATCAATAATAGGAAGCAATCTGGCTAATCTCAAAAGGACAAGGGTTGATGTAGAAGTCTGTTCAATACATCCATATGGATAATGAACTGCATACCTCACATAATGTAATCTGTTCAGGCCTGGCATTGCTGACACATAGAGTTGCGCCTTGTGGGCAGGAGAAAGCCAATCACTAAAATAATTTGACAGGTCTTCTTTCTTGCTTTCAATCCTGGCAAAGGTAAACTTATTAATATAGGGTAAAGAAGGATATATTGGAATAGTGAAAGTATCAACATATGTCCACCTATGAACACGTGCTTCCAAAACCAGGGATAAACTTGTGGAATATTCGCCTGCAATAATTGGTATTCTAACAAGTGTTCTACCGTGGGGAACCAAGGTGATGGATTTTTTCCATTTTTCTGGCATTCCACCTTTTATCCTTGCAGAAATCTTTATGCCCTGTTTTTTATCCGTGGTGTTAATCAATGAAACAGGAATATTTACCTTGTCTCTGGAATAGAGAAAACGCGGAACAGTAGGTTGGATAACAACATCTGTCTTAACAACCACCCTCGCATCCCTTGAGCCAAGCCTTGACCTATCTGCACCGCACACCATCACACGCAATCTACCAGAAAATTGAGGCACCTTCACCTTGTACACAAGCAAGCCATTTCTGTCTGATTCAAGCACACCACTCCAGAAGGAGACAAATTTTGTGAACCTTGTCTGGGGAAATTCCTCCTCCCTTGCCCTCAACAACATTCCTCCACCCGTTCCAGAGAGGTATTTTTTCATCACCCACCCAAAACCCTCTGCAGAGTTTACCCCGAGTGCAAGGGGTCTTAAAATGGAATTGTATGGGTCTGGTGTTTTGAATCCCCTTACATTAAGTATCCCCTCGTCAACAATGGCAATGGTTGCTTTAAACCTTCTGTCTGATTTAACCTTAACCACAAGTGTCTGATTGGGTTTTACCTTATCAGGAACAGTTATGGTCAGAGGCAATTTCATCTTTTTAGGTCTTATTTTTAACCTTTTTACACCAAAAGCCCTGGCAACAAGATAGTTTTTCCCCGAGTGAACAAGAAGGGCTGAAACATATACATTGGGATAACCTTCAGGTACCCTGAATGACCAGGCTGCCTTCTCCCCTTTTGCCTCCTTCCACTGGTAAATCAAAACACCATTTTGTTCAACGGTCCAGAGAATCTTACCCTCAAATGGAAGGGATGTCTCAACCTTCACCATCTCTCCTGGTTCTGCAGATGGTTTTTCAAGCCTCAAATCCAGATATTCTGGTGATTCTATCTTTTCATAGTCTCCAGACCAATACCATCCCCATCCCTCTATTAAAACCTGTGACCAGACACCTTCCTCAGACTTAACCTCAACCACTATATCCCTGTATTCCTGCTGTGGTGAAAGTAAGCATTCAAATTTTCCTCCAGTGGCTGTAACCTTATTCCAGGGAGTAATAGGAATCAATTTTCTCACCTTCCACCAGCCAAACCTTTCATAGAAGTAATAATCCCATTTATAATAAACCCTGTACGCCCTCCATGTGAGCACGGTTGTTTCCTTTCTTAAAGAACAATCAAGATTCAAGAGCACTCCGCTAATCTTTATTTTCTTTCCTCTTACAACCCGTGTTGGACTTGTTTTAAGGCCTATGTAAAAGGGACAGGGATGAACTATCCTTTCCTTTACCCTTCTGGTAACCCTCCCGCTTCCACCTTCAGACACCTCAACATATGCATTCAGTTTAACAGGAAGATAAAAATCCTCATATGAAGGGGGGCTACACAGAAAGGTTTTCCTCCCTTTCTCATCAAGTTTTCCAGTGCCAAGGTCTATATCAACCTTCGGGGTCTTTTCCCTTGTGAATTTTAGTGGACCAAAAGTGTAATCACCATACCCCTCACATTTAAAAGGAATCTCCTGTCCAGTGATTCTTCCCCTTACCTTTTCACCTGAGGCAGGAGCACCAAAAAGATAATCTGCCATAACATATAACTTGAAAGGTGCTTTAAGGGTGACACTGTTTGAATATTTGAGTCTTAAATCAATCCTTTCTGGTGCAAAGGTCTCAACAAAAACAAAATCAGAGACAAGTCTCTCTGTTCCTGTATAAAGAACAAATGCATATTTCCCTGTGGGAGAGGATGAAGAAGTTTTTATATTAAAGGAGGCAAACCCTGTTGCATCTGTCATTCCTGTCATTTCAACAAATCTTCTACCTCTTGGGTCCCTTACCTTCAATCTAACTGGAACAGAAACCCCTTCATAAGTTTTATTCTTTCTTACAAGAATCCCTATGTGAATCTCCTCACCAGGCCTATATATGTCCCTTTCAGGATAAATAAATGCAGTATACGCCTTTGTGGGTGCTGAGCCACTTACTTCAAATGACGATGTATTAATTTTAGAACCTGGAATCTGAAGATATGTCCAGTCATCTCCCTTCTTTGCATATACGATATAAACATCCCTCCCCTTCTTTAGAGGAACCTCACAGAGTCCGTTCATCCCTGTGGTACCCTTGCCAGAGAGGAAATTTCTTCCACTCCAGATTTCTATATCAACTCCCTGGAGAGGTTTAAGTGTGGAACTATTAACAGCCCAGACATATGCCTTGTCATAGGTCCACTTAACAATGAGAGAAATATCAGAAATAACTATACTTGCATTATCTGAGAAATGCCTTCCCTTCTTGTCCTTACCGGATATACTCAGGAAGTATATTCCTGTCCTGGGTTCAGGTATAAGGTCTTTAAGGTCAATCCATATTATATTACTTCCTGGAGATTCTATTACCTTTGTATAGTTCTTTACAATATTTTCAACATATTTATACCTGGAGTACCGCCTTCCTCCACTAACAGAGTACCAGAAAACTACATTTCTCTGGGGCATAAAATCAACATTAATCTTTAACTCACCAACATTCACCACCTTCACAGGAAGTTTCCAATCCCCTGTCCTTCCAAAGTATTTACCACTGTATACAAAATTTATTGATGGTTTCCTGTAGGGTATTGTGATATCAAATACAGCTTCCCGTGCAAGAACCTCGTTTTTCGTACCTTTTAATCCAGCATTTATAGTAACTGTATATTCTTCACCCTCTATAAAATCACCTATTATGTTAATCTCTCCATACCCTGAGAATACTTTGTACTTTACATCAGGCGTCACTGTTATATATCTTTTCAATGTACTCTCATCTGGCTCCACCCATTTATTTTTCAGGGTGTATACACGAAATCCAATAGTAAACCCATCATCTGTCCCTTCCACTCCCATATAAGTAATATAAATGGGATACTTTCTGTAACCAACCGAAAACTCCTCCTCCACTTCTTCTCCAAGTGGATTCCCGTAGCTTGATTTAAGGGATTTCCTTATAATCAGCTTATAAACTGCAGGGGCATATGTTACTCTAAATTGAACTGCAATTAGAGAGTGATTATAAGGGTCAGGGAAATAGACCTTTTCTATGGGAATTCGTTCACCATACTTGTCCTCTATATATATGGCTCTTTTTGCACTATTTATATTAACAGGATAGTTAAAGGCAAGTTTTAAGATTACCCTTTTATTAATGAGGGTATCCACCCTGAGATTCCTGAAGATAAATGGGGGTGTTGAAAATGTAAAATCCCTCGGGTAAACCTGCACTATTTCTTCTTTTTTTAAGGGTATTCTTTTCAAGAAAACCCTGTATGTTCTATCCGCCTCTGGTTTCTTTATAAAATGCAGGACAAACTTCCTCTCTGAAACCCATTCTCCTCTGGCACCGAGTGGTGGTTCTATTTTTATATAGCGGGGTAATTCCCCGGATGGCACAATTACCCCCTCTGCACCTGTAAAAGACCTGGAAAAATAGAATGTCAAAGATCGGGGTATTGACTCCAATTTACCCTCTGGAGACATGGAAACCTTCACACCTTTTTCTACTTCTTTCGTCTCTCCTGCTTTATGTTCTGGTCTGGATACAGTAAAAGAATATTTGCTGTATTTTACATACAGGAATGGGAAGAAGAAGGCTACGACCAAAAAAATCACTGCAAGCACAAAAAGAGGAATGTATTTTTTCATAATATACCTCCTTTAATTTTTCTTCTCATTGTTTTTACAATGAATTTTAACCAATGTCAAGATGTTTTTTAGGGGACTATGAAGGAAGATTTCCTATTGATAAAGATTTTATATCTGTTATAATGAATGTTTGATGGAGAGGAATTTTTTTAATAGGCTTATTGCGTATCAGAAGGAAAGGTTTCCATTTCTGCAAAATGGGATTTTTATTCTTATATTTTATTGGGGAATTCACAATCTTTTTCTGGTTTTGCAGGGAAGTGTTTACAGGTTCAATTCTATTCAGATAACTGGTTTTTTTACACTATTTCTTGTCTTTTTTCAGCTCAGACTCTTTGATGAAATAAAGGATTTCCAGGTGGACAGTGAGGTATCACCAGAAAGACCTGTTCAGAGGGGTGTGATTGTTTTAAAGGAGATAAAAATACTTGCTGGGATAGTTACCTCTTTGATAATTATTCTGAATGTTTTTTATGGGTTTGACAACCTGATTAAAGCTCTATCCATGGAAGCTTTCATATTTCTTATGCTAAAGGAATTTTTTGTGGGGGATAAATTAAGAGGAAACAGGCTGATATACGCTTCTCTACACATGCTGGTTATGCCCTTTATGGGTGCTTACATTGGAGGACACACAGGCTATCCCTGTTTTTCCTGTGGCAGTCTTCTTGTGTTTGTCATAGTTTATCTGGCTGGTTTTGTTATTGAAGTCGGCAGAAAGATAGAGGCACCAGAGTCTGAAAAGCCTGGTGTTGATAATTATTCAAAACTCCTGGGAGCAAAAGGTGCCACATACCTTTACCTTACAATCGTGGCTCTTTTTTCCGCACTTTCCTCAATTGTAATTTCAAGATATAGACTTTTGTTGGTGTTACCTGTGATCATTGGATATTTTGTGGTGCTTCTGATCGGAATAAAATTTTTAAGGTATCTCAAATCCGGGATGCCAGAAAGGATGAATTTAGCAGGCCAGTTGTTACTCATGCTTGTTCTTGCAGTATTCTTAGTTTTGCCATTCTGGAGGTGATATGATACTCTTTCCCGATGATATTGATGAAGAACAGATTAATAAAATTGGTGGAAAGGCTTTAAACCTTTTGAAATTAACCAGGATGGGATTTGCAGTTCCCGAATGGTTCGTAATCCCCGGTGATATACTGGATGAATTTTTCAAAAGGAATCAGAACAGGATCAGGAAAATACTTGAGTGCAACCTGTCAATTAGAGAGAAATCAAAGGCATTGAAGCGTCTGGTTAAAAAAGATTCAAATCTTAGAGGAAAACTTGAGCCTCTACGCGAAAAAATCTCTGCAATGGCTCCGGTGAGTATAAGGTCATCTGGTATTATGG
>QNDZ01000037.1 GCA_003646055.1 bacterium | reverse complement strand
GTATGAGGCACTCATACCTGTTCTTAAAAGGCAAATCCCTGTGAGGGGACACTCACACAGGAGTGATGATATAGCCACATTCATAAGGTTGAGGGATGAAATAGGGTTTAAACTGGTGATTGAGCATGGCACTGAAGCACATCTTATAGCTGATTACCTGAAGAAGAAAAAGGTTCCTGTTGTTGTTGGTCCTTCTTTTTCAGCAAGGGTTAAGGTGGAACTTAAAGAGATAACATTTGATACACCAAGGATACTCTGGGAAAAGGGGATACTCTTTGCCATAATGACAGACGCACCTGTTGTGCCCATAAATTACCTTCCCCTCATGGTTGGTCTATCTGTTAAACACGGGCTGAAACACCATGAGGGGGTGAAGGCAATCACAATAAATGCAGCAAAGATATGCGGGGTGGATAAAAGAATAGGAAGGGTGAAGCCAGGATACGATGCAGACATAACAATATATGAAGGTGACCCCTTCACGGTTGAAGGAACATGTGTTGCCACAATCATTGATGGTAAGGTGATGTGGGGAGGAATTAAATAGTATCCCTCCCCTGAATAAATTTTACTACATCCTACAAAAGATAAACAATGCGGAGCGTGAAGGTTCTGCGTGCACCTGATACATGTAAAAAGTAAACACCTGGCACCAGTTCTTTATCAAAGGAGATTCTATTGTTTCCCCTGTGAAGGAATTGTTCTTTCGAGATAACGACCCTTCCAGCATTATCAATCAGTTTAATGGAGCAAGGGAAGGCGTCAGGGGACTCAAGGTAAACAGAACCTCCGTAATATACTGGATATGTTTTTACAGGGTTTTCCTTATGATCCACACCTGTTGAGGGGTCTGAAAGTTTAAGGCATAAAGCATCTTCATCAGATTCAGATGATACGCTACCCGAAATATAGATGTAATTATCAGCGGATACATCCACGCCCATAAAAGTCGTTGAATCAATGGGGTAAATATAGGTCCAGAGGGTATCCCCGTTCTTATCAAGCCTCTGGACATACCCATTTTGGGTATAATTCACTGTATACCAGTATAGACCTACACCCACATATCCACTGTCGGGTGTCACAGTGATATCATCAGGCAGGTCAGGGAAGTCAGTCCCATAGACCCTCTCCCATTCAGTATTAAGGTTGGAATCAAGTTTTATATAATAAAAATCATGTGTTCCATAGGGGGAATAAGCGTATGTTTTACCCAGTATAATAAACCCATTGTCAGGGGTTCTCCTCATGGAAACCATTGCCTCTCCACCATTCCCACCATAATTCCTTGTCCAGAGGGTATCCCCTGCAGAATCTGTTCTTATAATCCATATGTATGTATTTACCCCTTCATACTCACTTGCACCTATTATATATCCCCCATCTTCCAGCTGGTATATTCCATATCCAGAACCACTTGAAGTATCAGTCCTTTCATAGTACCTGTCCCATTCTAAATTGCCCAGACTATCTGTTTTCACAACATAAACATCATTCCTTCCTGATGAACCCGTTGCAATGAACCCACCGTCCCGTGTGGTGCTCATTCCATAGATATAATTGAGGTCACTTGAATCTCCCACCCCCTTTGCCCAAAGTGAATCACCATTGGGAGAAACCTGCATTATGAAGAATTGTGTGGGGTTCCCACCTTTTCCTCCAAGGATTAAATCACCATCTGGCATTTCAAGTATTGCATTTGCATACTCTTTATTCATATCTTCCCCAAAACGTCGTGTAAATACCGTATCACCATCTGGGGTGATTTTTATCAGGTAGATGTCTTCGTATGTGGTGTATGAATGGGTGATACCAGCAGCATAGATGTAGCCGTCATGTGAGACAAGGAGACATCGAAAGTGGTCATCAGCAGGACCACCAACCTGTATCTCCCATAAAACACTCTGGGAAAGCAGAAGAAAAAGTGGTAAAAACATAGACCCTCCTTTTTAATATCCTTGTTCAATTTTTGTTCCTGAAAAAATGAATATAATCCATTGAAAATCAGTATAAGCAAAATCAACATGTGACATAAGTGTGTCAATGTACTGAATAATATGACATAAAATGTCACACATACCTTGACCCCTGTGATAAAATAAATATAATAATTTCTATGGAAAGATTTGAGATAATTGAGGAGATTGGGAGAGGCTCCACTGGTATTGTTTACAAGGTGTATGATAAAGAACTCAATGGTTACTATGCATTGAAGCATCTGAGACCCACTGTAACAATTGATGTCACAGATAGGGAATTCCATATTTATACAAGGCTCAAGCATCCTGGCATAGTTGAGGTTATTGAGACGGGCATCTTCAGGGAGCAGCCATACATCCTCATGGAGTATCTTGAAGGAAGGACATTGAGGGATGTTCTCCAGGATGGTGCTTTACCACTGGATAAGGCCATTGAAATGTTTGTCCAGATTCTTGATGCCATCTCCTTCGCCCATTCCAGGGGTATTGCCCACAGAGACCTGAAGCCAGAAAATATATTCGTTCTCAAAGATGGAAGGATGAAGATTACAGACTTTGGTATAGCACGATTCATAGACAGGACAGTAACCGAAACTGGTGGAATCATAGGAACACCTGCGTATCTTTCACCTGAACAGATCAATGGGGAACAGGGGGATGAGCGCAGTGATATATTCTCACTGGGTTGTGTTTTTTACGAGATGCTGACAGGAAGTTCTCCATTCCAGAGGAATAATGTTCCTTCAACCCTGTTTGCAATATTGAATGAACCACCACCTTCTGAACCACTTAAAAGGGCAAGGATACCAAGGGTCTATACAGGGATTATCCTGAAGTGCCTGCTTAAAGACAGAAACTACAGGTATGCCACATGTGAGGGAATAAAACAGGATTTACTCAATGCAGAGAACATAAGGAGAATATCACTTCCCATGTCAAGGAAAAGGAGGCAGGTTGTAAGGGTTTCAAGCGCCCTTTTTTTATCCCTTATGCTTGTTCTCCTGGGCCTTGGATTTGCTTCAAATACGCCTGTGAGGGTGGAAAAGATAAGTGATCATGAGATTTCAGTTTACAATATTCTTGGAAGAAGACTTACAAAGATACATACACAAAATAACATCATTCCAGTAGTTCTTGCTGATGTCACAGGTGATAGAAAGCGAGAGATAATCATTGGAACCAGATACGACCCATTTAATGATGCACCAGGTGGAGTTTATTGTTTCAATGCAAAGGGGAAACTAATATGGAAATTCATTCCACCCCAGGATAATATTTACGGGTCATCCCGTGGTAGGGATATCATACACATTCTTCCATTAAAGAGTAAAGGAAACAGGAAATTTATTGTTGAGATGTCTGCACGTTACTGGTTTCCCTATCTTATAACAGAATATACACCTGGAAACACCACTGTTGAGGCCTATTTCTGGAATGCAGGCTGGGTTCTGGAGAGAAGATTTGTTGATGTTGATGGGGATGGGGTGAAGGACCTTGTGCTTGCAGGGGTCAATAACCAACTTGGATTCAAGCCAGTGGTTTTTGCCCTTTCTGGAAAAGGGTTCAGGGGACAATCTCCTTTATGGGCAGGGAGAACGCAGATAGAGGAGTATGGTCTGATATTTTACACTGTGCTTCCAGGTTCTGGTAAACCATTCGGTTTATCAATAAAGGACAGAACCATTGAAGTGGAGACGAACACGGGTCTAACAAGGCTTGATTTTAAGGGTAACATTCTTGGAGGGAAGGGGTTTGATGCATCTTATGCCCTGAGAAATCTTGATATGAGAAAGCACCTCTGGAATCTATTGAAACAGGCATTCAGCACAGATAGTGAGAATGGGATAAAGATTGTGCAGTCAACCTTGAATGAAGAGTTTCCTGACAGATATATGAAATCCACCTTTTATTACCTGCTTGGATTTCTCAAGGAGAGGAATGGGGATATACAGGGTGCTGTAGAGGCTTATAACAGGGCACTTGAACTTGATGCAAGGTTTGGAAAGGTATATTCAGAACTTGCAAGGATTTATGGGATGAAGGGGGATTACAAAAGGGCTGAGGAACTGGCAAAAAAGGCCTACACCATCACCTCAGACCAGTGGGATTTCTATTTTCTCCAGCTTTTCTACCTGCTCCAGGGAAGATGGATTGAAGCAAAGGAGAACATGGATAAATTCAACTATGCAAACACAGACTTTGCCATGGCAGTAAGGGGTATCGTTGAGTACTTTGGATGCAATGTTGAACGTGCTGAATCCCTCTTCACAGTTTCACTCAAAGGGTATCCAGACTTCTTCCTTCCCCTTCTCTGGAAGGCCATAGTATGCTCTGACAGGGGAGACAGGACTGGTTATAAAAGTCTGGCAGAGAAGTTTCCTTCTGGCACAATCACAGGGGATATGGAGGGTGTTCTGCTTATCAGGGAAGGGAAATATAAACAGGGAAACAAAGTACTTCTTGGTGCAATGGACTCACTCAGGAAGGAGTGGAGCATATACAATCAGTTGAGGATTGAAAGGATAAAATCCTACCTGGAGGGTAAAAATGGTTTATGTGATTGACAGGGAAGGAGAAATCTATACCATAGAGGAACAGGTGACCATAGGTCGCTCAAGGGAGAATGACATTGTTATAAAGAATGTATATACATCAAGGAAGCATGCCCTTATATATAAAAAGGATGAGGGTTACTTTGTGAAGGACATGGGTTCAAAGTATGGCACATTTGTGAATGGTGAGAAGGTGATGGAAAAGGAACTTAAGGAGGGAGACAGGATAAGAATTGGCACAGAGGTTCTCCTATTTTCAAGCAAGCCTTTAAGAATAGAGAAGGATGAAAAACCTATCACGGATGCATTGAATATTCTCCATACCATTCCATCAGACCCTGTGATTGATGAGATCAAGGAACTTCTTGGAAGGGGTGTAAAGAACTTCAGAAAACTTGAGAATGAAAAGTGGAAATATCAACTTCTCTACGAGATTTCACGCATGAGCATGGATTCAAGTGAAGATGAGGTTGTGAAACTCGTGTTGAGAAGGATGATTGAAAAACTCAACGCAGAGTTTGGTGTGATTCTACTGGTGGATGAAAACCTTGGCATGCGGTTTCTCACATCCATTGAAAGGGAAGGTAATCCAGTTGCAGAGAGGGTGAGCAGGACAATAGCCACAGAGGTATTCCATTCAGGAGAACCTGTATTGATAGAGGATGCCATGAGCGATAAAAAATGGTCTGTTATAGATAGTGTTAAGGACCTGAAACTCAGGTCTGTCCTGTGTGTTCCACTGAAGCACGAGAACAGGGTTGTTGGTGCCATATACCTTGAGAACAGGAAACTTGCTGGTCTATTTACCGAGAAGGAGTTGAGCCTCGTGGACTCAATAACTGGTGAGATATCCAACCTCATCATGGAATCAAGAAGAATCACCTACATGAAACAGATGCACAGAAGCATAATATCCTCTTTAAGGGAGAAATACGATTTCAGCCAGATAATCGGCTCATCTCCGTCCCTGATGGAGGTGCTTGAAAAAACAGGGAGGGTCATTGCATCAGATTGTCCTGTCCTTATCACAGGCGAGAGTGGAACCGGCAAAGAACTAATTGCAAGGGCAATACACTATAACTCAAAGAGGGCACCCTTCCCATTTGTTGCAGTAAACTGCGCTGCAATACCTGAAAACCTTATTGAGGGTGAACTGTTTGGTTACAGGAAGGGTTCCTTCACAGGTGCAGTCAGGGACTATCCAGGCAAGATAAAGGAGGCATCTAAAGGTACAATCTTCCTTGATGAAATATCAGAATTACCACTCCACCTTCAGGGCAAACTCCTCAGGGTACTGCAATTTGGTGAAATAACACCCATTGGTGGAAGTGCAGAGAAGGTTGATGTGAGATTCATTGCAGCAACAAACACGAATCTGAAGGAACTTGTTGATACAAACAGGTTCAGGAGAGACCTTTATTATAGAATTAATGTGGTTGAGATAGAACTTCCGCCCCTCAGGGAGAGGAAAGAGGATATTCCACACCTTGTGAAGCATTTTATAAAAAAGTATTCAGAGCAGTACGGTAAGAGGTGCAAAAGGATTTCAAAGGCCTCCCTTGTGGCTCTGATGAACTACGACTTTCCAGGAAATATCAGGGAACTGGAAAACATCATTGAGAGGGGTGTGCTTTTCTCTGATGGAGAGGTTGTTCACCTTCCTGATTTTGAAGACTTTCATGGTTCAACCCTGAAAGAGGTGAGTGCACACATACAGAAAAAAAGCAGAAAGAGTGACCCCAGGAGGGCATTCATTATCCAGACCCTTGAGGAGAACAAGTGGAATATCTCTGCCTCTGCAAAGGCACTTGGGATTTCCAGAAGGCACCTTTATAGACTGATGAAGCAGATGGAGATAAAAAAGGGAGAGGAGTGACATACAAGGTCACAACTTCAGGATGTAATTGACCTGAAATGTCACATTATCCAATCTCTATTTTATAATATCTTGAAAATCAGTATCCCTTAATTTCTGTTTTCTGGCATAAAATTTGAATAGTAAAGGGTATGAACCATATGAAGAGATATGCATTGTGTCCCGAGTGTAACTTCTTTGTCCCTGCAGAAAGCAAGGAGCAGTTCTGTCCTATATGTGGAGCAAAACTCATAAGGGAATGTCCCCACTGCGGTAAACCCATTACAAATCCCTATGACAGATTCTGTCCATTCTGTGGAGAGCCTTACAGGAAGAAACACAGCAGGGGTAAAAGTAAAGGTAAAAATTTATAAAAGAGGGCACCTTTCTTTTTTCAGTAACCATTTTTCCTCCTATTTCCAGCATGGACCCCTCCATCACCGGGCTATATTGCCCGGTGAACCTTTTTATTCTCTTCCGTGGGAGGACGGTGCATGTATTCATGTATTTATATCCTCTTCTGATTCTCTGTAGGACCTCTGAATTTCAATATACTTTCATCAACGGGTAAAAAGTTGCAGAAAATTTTAAATGCCATATCAAGAGCAACTACATCAACTTAGACCATTCATAGTTAAAAATTTGTTAATTCTGCGGATGTAAGTGGCAGGAGAAGGTTCGTATATTTATTTTTATTTAAGTATAAAAACTTCTCAAGTTCCCTATATTTTTGTGGATTATGAATCTATAGAAAAGAGGGTTTTGAGGAATGTTATTCAGGCCGTCCAGGAACCCTTAAGTGATTAATAATTAAAAAATATACAATCTAATTAATATACAAATATATGGACCGAGTTTTTTTTATCCTATATTTGGCATAGACTATAAGGGTATAGTTAGGGTCGTCTTTGTATTCTCTGAAATGTTTAACATAAAGTAGTTCAAAGCCATGTCTGCTTAGAGTTTCTATTATATCTTCTTTGGGTTTTATAACCCTCACAGGTATTTTCCCACTCTTTGTTTGTCTAAATGCTATACCATTTTTGCTTATTTCCAGAGGGAATATCTCCTTAGAAATAGGAGAAGTCATAGTTTTTAAGAAAAATTTCCCTTCATTTTTTAAAATCCTTTTAATTTCCCGGAAATACGATGTTCTGTCTTTTTCAGAAATAAGACAGTGAAGGAATGCATTGTCTATAACAGCATCTATACAATTATTCTTTAATGGTAATTGTCTCGCATCTCCCTGTATAAAAGATGGACCATAAAATTGCAAGGAGCTTGCTTTGAGTACTGGAAAGGAAATGTCAAGGGAAACCGTCATAAATCCACTTTTTGATAATTCGTGGGAAATAAAATCAAAACCACATCCTACATTTAAGACAATGGCACCGGGAGAGATGTCAAAAAAATTGAAAAAATCTTTTATTTTACAAAATTCCTCTTCCATTTTGTTATCTGGGGAGGGAGGTTGAAAATTTGACACTTTTATTTTTTCAAGCCACCCCTTCTTTCAAGGGGAATGCCTGCTTTGCACATGGGGCATTCCTCAGGTGTGAAGTTTTTAACAGGGATCTTTAACAGGGATTTTAATGGAATGTTTATTCCTGTATCCCCTTCTGACCTGTCAATAATTACATACACGCCAAGAACATTATAATCTTTCAGGCATTCAAGGGTTTCTCTGACAGATTTTCCAGTTGTTAAAACATCGTCAACTACGATGATTCTGTCCTCTTTCTGGATGTCAAAGCCCCTTCTTAAAACCCTTCTGCCCTCCACTGCTTCAGCATAACCTGCCTTTGCCTTTAGAATCCTTGCCCCTTCAATTGCCATTATTGCTCCACCCAGTGCAGGACCAATAACCCAGTCCACATCGGGTGCATCAGAAAGTAGTTCATCCATTATGGGTACAAGGATGGATGGGTCTTCAAGTATCCTGAATTTTTCAAAGTAGGTGTTTGAATGAAGACCAGAGGTGAGGAGAAAATGTCCCTTGAGTATTGCCCCTCTGTTTTCAAGGTCTTTGAGAAAGTCCATTTCTTATCTTCTCCTGTATTTCTCGTGCAGATTTCAATGGGTCATCTGACTGGACAATGGGTCTTCCAACCACAATGTAATCCGCACCCATAATTATTGCCTCTTTCGGTGAAGCGCTCCTTGCATGGTCCATTGAATCGTAACCCTCTGGTCTTATTCCTGGCGTGACAACAATGAACTCTTCTCCGCACTGGAGTTTTATGTCCCTCACCTCGTTAGGTGAGGCCACCACACCAGAGAGTCCAGCGCTCTTTGCAAGTGATGCGAGCTGGAGTATCTCATCCTTGAGGTTCCTGTCAACACCAAGGAAGTCATTGAGGAAGGCCTGGTCAAGGCTTGTAAGGATTGTGACGCCAAGCAGGATGACCTGATTGCCATCGGGTTTCCACGCCCTTTTCTGTGCAACCTCCATCATCTCAAATCCACCAAACGTATGTATTGTCATCATGTCCACATTGTAGGATGATGCAACAGATACAGTTTCTGCAACGGTATTTGGTATATCGTGGAGTTTCAGGTCTAAGAATACCTTTTTCCCCAGTTCTTTCAGGTATTTTATCACCTGTGGTCCTGCAGATGTATATAACTGGAGTCCGACTTTGTAAAATATGACCTCATCCCCAAGAGTTTTTACAATCTTTTCTGCCTCTTCAAATGAAGGAACATCAAGGGCAACAATAAGTCTTTCTCTCTCATCCATCATGAACACCTCCTCTAATATCAAGTATATGATGAATATTTTTTTCTTCAAGATATTTATTCAAGCCAGAGATTATCTCCCTTCCAGCCTCTAAATTCCTGAATATTATGCTCCCTATTTCAACAGCATTTGCACCTGCCATGATGTATTCAATCACGTCCTGCCAAGAAGCAATTCCACCTGAGGCAATAATTGGAATCTTCAGGATTTTTCGTAGTTTCCATACCCTGTAAACAGTAAGTGGTTTTATGCATGGGCCTGATACACCACCTGTTGTACCGCCCAGAATGGGTTTTCCTGTGTTTATGTCAATCACCATGCCTGTGTATGTGTTTGCGCATACCACTGCATCAGCACCTGCCTTTTCTGCTGCAAGTGCAATATCCTCAAGCCTGTCTGTGTCAGGTGTGAGTTTTACAAACACGGGAACGTCTGATACCTTTTTTACCTGTGCAGTTATCTTTTCCACATATTCAGGGCTTCTTCCAAAGGCAATGCCAGAGTCCTTCACATTGGGGCAAGACACATTTATCTCTATTCCATCAATCCCCTTTAACCTTTCAGCAACATCCCTGTATTCTTCAATGGTTGAGCCAAAAATGTTTGCAATCAGCTTCGTTCTCCCTTTTATTTTCTCAATCTTCCTGTTAAGTTCATCAACTCCACCATTTTCAAGCCCTATTGAATTTATGACCCCGCATTGAATATCATAAATCCTTGGGGGAGGATTCCCCTTTCTGCCCTTGAGATTTACACCCTTGAGTATAACAGCACCATAGGTCTCAATTTCTACAGGTGAATCCATGTCCCACACTCCGGATGCAAGGAGCAGGGGATTTTTAAGTCCAAGACCACCGATGTTTATATGGAGTTTATTCAAAAATCACCTCCACTGCGTTGAAAACAGGCCCATCCGAACAGACCATTTTGTATCCATCTGTTGTCTTTATGGCACAACCCTTACAACCACCAGTTCCACAACCCATGACCTGTTCCATATAGAGATATGTGTTTCTCCCACCGGTTATCTCCTTCACCTTTTCCAACATGGGAACAGGACCACATGCAAAAACAGTGATTTCCCTTTTCTCTTTAAGAATTTCTTCAAGGGGTTCAGTTGCAAGCCCTTTCACTCCATAGGAGCCATCCTCTGTGGTGTATATAACCCTCCCTCTTTTTTCAAGGTCTGATATGAAGAACCTTAAATCATCAGTAAGGGAACCAGCAATGAATATGAAGTTTTCAGTCTGTTTTGCATGAAAGTGAAGAGGTGCAACCCCAATTCCTCCACCAACAAAAATTCCAGATGTGGCAAAAGGTGCTGGATTTCCCAGTGGTCCCATGATATGGAAATCATCTGTATTCATTATAAGGTTTGTGAACCTGCCTATTGGTTTTATAAGGAATGATAAAACACCATTCTGGAAGTCAAACACAGAGAACGGCCTTGGGAGAAATATGTCAAGCCTCTCCAATGTAAGCATGAAGAACTGCCCTGGCATGGGTGGTTCTCCATCCCACTTAAATTCAACCTTTACAAGGTCTCTATTCTGTTGTTTTACTATTGGTTGTATTCTTTTGTATTTCATTCAGGAGTTCCCTTGCCTTTTTTACATAGATTGATGTATCCTGGAATGTAGTGATTGTATCAAGTAGTTTCAAAGCAGATAGGGTGTCATGGAGATAATTCAGGTAGAGGTATGCACGGGCAAACATGGATTTTTTCCTCAGATAAAATTCAGGATACTCCCTTTCTAATTTAAGAAAAACCCTGATGGCCTCATCTGGTTTACCAGCGTATAAATATAGTGCCTCTGCATAAAGGTAGAGGTCTTCAGCAAGGATTGAGTCATTGAAGGTTGAGTCGGTTTTTGACCTTTCAAGGTCTATATAGTAATTATACTTTCTCAGGGCAAACTCCTTCAATGGGTCATCAACAGAGAGCCCCTTTGCCTTTTTTAATGTCTTCATCATGCCTGTTGTATCTCCCTTTGCCTGATAGATTTCTGAAAGGAGTATGTTTGATATGAGGGAGTATTTATCCCTCCTTATCCTTGCTATCTCCTCTATGGAGGCGATTGCACTGTCAGGCATACCTGTCTTCACATAGGCCTTTGCAAGGAGGATTTTTGCATCGGGATTATTAATCCCTTTAAGAAGGGATATTGCAGAGTCTGGCATGTTTTTCCCCATGTATATTTCACCCAGTTTTATTTTGAGTGAATCTGGTGTGTTCTCCCCCATAGTTTTTTTGTAATAAAACATAGCCCTTGTTGTATCTCCCTTTGAAAGGTATGCATCTGCAATCAGTTTCATTATTTCTTCTTTCTTTGCAGGGTATTTCTTTATGTATTCATTCCCCAGATTGATAACCTTCTCATGTTCACCATCCTCAAGATATACCTTCAATTCTTCCTTTGTTACCTCTTCTATCACCCTTTTATCACCACTTTTCTTTGCCATTGTCAGGTAGAACATTGCATCGGATACCTTTCCTCTTTTTATGTATATCTTTCCAAGATAAAGGTATGACCATGGGGCAAAGGGTGAGTCCGGGTAGTATTCAAGGAGTTCCCTGAATTTCCTCTCTGCCCTGTCAAACTGGTCCTGCTCATAAAAGTTCAGGCCAAGAAGGTATATGGCATCATCCATCCATCTGGAATTGGGATACCATGCAATCACCTTTTCGCACTTCTCTGCACTCTTCCTGAACTTATCCATGTATGCCTTGTTTCCCTTCTTC